>DATITS010000337.1:0-6305 GCA_035467535.1 Desulfobacterales bacterium | reverse complement strand
CTGGCGGCCGCACCGGTCCCTACAATCCCTATTACCGCGAAAACAACAGCCTTTACTACAAAGACCCACCCAGACCCGGGCCGAAGCCGCCCCTTCGTCCGGGCAAGCCGACGCTTCCGCCCGGCAAGCCCCAGCCCAAATCGGATGGTTCGAAGACCGGCGCCAATGATGGCCAGTCGCCGGAACGCGCCGATGAGCTTAACGTGAAAGGGGCGGGGGTTCCCCCGGGCCGCTCGCTCCGAAGTAAGTAAGTGGGGTGGAAGCGGCTGCTCTCGGATGGAGGCCCCGTCGGGCTGAACCGCCCGTCACCCGCGCAGCGCCAGGCAGATCCCGTCCATTTCCGGTGAATGTCCCGGCAGAAACATGAACAGCGACACGGATGTCCAACGGGGATCGGCTGCGATTGCGCGGTTGAACGCGTCCGCGTCCTTGAAGCCGACGTTGTCGGCGACCAGGAGCCCGCCCGGTTTCAGGAGCCGGTGACAGTGCGGAAGGGCGCGGATGTAGTCGGCCTTTTCGATGTCCATGAACACGAGGTCGACGACAGCCTCCATTCGTGAGAGCTCGGAGAGCGCATCGCCGACGACCACGCTCGCAAATGCCGCAAGCTCGGCGCGCTCCAGATTCCGTTGCGCCCGTTTGGCCATCTCCGGGTCAAGCTCGAGGGTGACGAGTCGGCCGCCGTTGAGGGCGCAGGCGCGGGCGAGAAACAGAGCGGAATAGCCTGAGGCTGTTCCCAACTCCAGTATGAACCGAGCCTGCGCCACCCGGGCCAGGAGGTAGAGGAGGGTTCCGACCACCGGGCCCACGATGGGGATTTTCTCCCGGCGCGCCTCTTCCTCCAGCTCCTCGAGCAGGGGGCCGACAGCGGGGGTGAGCTGCCTGAAATAGCTTTCAGGGGAGTCGACGATGCTGGACAATGGGTCCTCCGGCCTCGAGCGTGACGCGGCTGTTGAAAAAGGGATGGACCGTAAAGTCATCTGAATCGATGGCTTTGTAAAGAGGCCAAGTTCAAGGCGCGCGAAGCGCGTGGAGTGAGGCGTACTTCCTGTACGCCGCAGCGACCACGCGCTGAGGCGCAACGCCGAAATTGGCCTATTTACGAAGCCATCAAAACTGGGTTAGAACAGTGTCGACTGGTCGTGCTGCACTTCCTTGATATGGCTGGTAAACAACTCTACCTGCCGTTTCAAGGCGTCGATACGCTCCAGATTGCCGAGCTTCCAGCGGTACACGTCAGCCTGGAGCCGCTGGCTCTCTTCTGCCAGGGCGTCGATGATCTGTTCCCGGGCCGGCTCCCAGAGCAGGTGGGCCTCTGCCGGGGGCATGCCGAGCCGTTCGAAATGCCAGCGGCAATACGTCTGCCACCACGGTGACGGGGCATCGGCGTTCGCGACCGCACCCTCGTAGTAGAAAAGGGACCACTCCAGCAGCGTCAGCGGCACGTGAAGGTCCCGGGCGACGTCCCGCAGCACGCGCTTGCCTTCGGCCGTGTGGCGGTCGAACACCACCCAGTAGGGGAACGCACCTTCCGGTGCCGGTGCCGGCTTGATTTCCGGAGGCGGGGTGGTCAGCGCCAGATAGGCCGCTGCCTGCACGACGGCTTTGTCATGCGGCCGCCCCCCCTCGCGGTAGCGGAACGCATTTTCGATCAGGGACTTTCGTCTCCCCTCGGCCGGCTGTTCGGATATCCAACTCCAGAAGTCGGCGGGCTGGCGGATGGCTTTGGCAATCAACCGGACCGCTTTGTCGTCGGAAACCCCGGCCAGCACCGTGTCGTCGCCCCGGTCCATGGCATATGCCAGGAACCCGAGGCCGGTCGCATCCCGCGCCTTTTGGTGGTGTGCCACCCGGAGGAGTGCGGCCACCTTGCTGTGAATGGGTTTGGTAAACAGCATTTCGGCGGCGAGCGGCCAGCACTCCGCAAACATGATGACCGCCGTGCGGGTCTCAAGCCAGGTCGCGGAGCGCCCGTCGAGGCTCTCGATCAGCGCGCTTGCCGTATAGACAAGCTCGGTGTTCCCTCGCCGAACGGCTTTTTGCAGCAGCGACCGGTAGCGGTCCTCGATCAGCGCACGGTCTTTCATCTGCATTTGTTCGTTGGATGAGTCGTTTGCGGGCGTTCACACCGGCTGCCCGGCGCGTTAAGGCCGCTGCAAGCATTTCTCCGCACCGGTGTCCTTGTTGCTGTCGAGCAGGTCCGCGAAGGTGATTTGATTGAGCCGGGTGAACATGGCCTGCGAGGCTTCGATCCACAGATAGCGCGTGAGACAGTCGTCCGCGCGCTCGCACCGCATGGGGTTTTGGACGCAACCGGCCAGGAAGGCGCCGCCTTCGAGCAGGGATACGATTTCGCCGACCGAGATCTGGTCCGGGGGCTTGTTCAGCAGATGACCCCCCTTGGAGCCGCGGAAGCTTTTGACGTAGTTGGCCCGCTTCAGCGGTCGGATGATCTGCTCGAGATACTTCAGCGATAAGTTTTGGCGTCGCGCGATTTCGCCCAATTGAACGGGGCCCTGACCGTGATGCTGGGCCATGTCGAGAATCAGCCGCGTGCCGTACCTGCTGCGGGTGGAAAACTTCATGGGCAGACTCCGCCAAGGGAATTTCGATGGTTTATAGGATGTTAACCTATTTTAGGGTATAGAAATAATCCCGCTCAGTCAAGGAGGAACCGCGTCAGACGGCCATGACACCCCTCATCATGCTTGGACAGTTTGAGATCCCGGTCATCGCTGCTGGAAACGGGTGGCTGGTGGTTGAAAAACCCTGGGGCATGAGCGTTCACAACGACCCGGGATCAGATCTCGTTTCGCTCGCCCGCTGCGGGCCGGGCACGGCCGGGGAATTCGGCATTCACCCCGTGCATCGCCTGGACCGGGAGACCAGCGGCGTGATGATCCTGTGCACCGAGCGCGAGGCGTTGCGTTTCTTTGCGAGGCAGTTTGAGGCCGGCACCGTCATCAAGCGTTACGTCGCCGTGCTGCACGGGCGGATGGCGACCGCGCCCGGCGACGGGGAGTGGTCGGCATGGGAATGGCCGCTGACGGCCGCTGCCGGCGGCCGCCGGTTTCCGCAGGGCCGGGGGGAGATGAAGGAGTGCCGCACCCGGTTCCGGGTGCGGGAGGCGAGCCGGCACTACACGATGGTGGAGTGCGAGCCCCTGAGTGGGAGAACCCATCAGATCCGGCGCCATGCCCGGCTCGCCGGCCACCCTGTGGTCGGCGACCGGCGCTATGGCTCGGCCCGGTCGATCGCGCATGTGCGCGAGCAACGCGGCTTTACGCGGCTGGCGCTGCACGCCATGGAAATCCGCGTGGTGCCGCCCGGGGAGCACCGGCCCGTGACGTTTCGCTCCAGCGCGGTGCCGGCGGAACTGCGGGGGCTATTGGCCTATGATTCCCGCGATGAAGTTTTTCACCCTTGATAGAAACGGTCGGCGCAAACGGATTTCCAGAAAGAGGTCGCCTTCTTTGCCGCCGTTGCGGCCGGGCATACCCATGCCGGCCAGGCGTATGCGCTGGCCGGCGCGGACCCCGGGCGGTATTTTGACCACCAGTTTCTTGGACACCGGCCTCAGGAGATAGGCGTAGGGCCCTCCGGCGGCAGCCAGTTCGGGAGTGATGCCAATTCGGTCATGGATATCCGCCCCGTTCTGAGGCAGTCCGCCCCCCAATTTGCCGAGCGCGAGGCGGGCGAGCCGGCCTATAATTCCTGCCGACGGGGGCAGTGCGCCGTTGTCGCCCCCGGGTCGAAACGGCCGGCCGAAACCGAAGGTGCGGATCGTGACCCGCGGCCGCTTGAACTCGAAGCCCTGGGGCGATTGGCCGTAGACATCCCGGAAGATGTCCTCGAAGCCCCTGAACCCGAAAGACCGGGCCAGCTCCTCGAAGACGGTGTTGATGTCCGAGCCGCTGAAGATGTCCTGCTCGGTGTGGCTCGTGCGAAACCGGCTGTGCGCCGCAGACCCGAACCGCTCGCGCAGGGCGTCGTACTCCCGGCGCTTGGCGGGATGGGAGAGCACGGCGTAGGCCTCGTTGATCCGCTTCATCGTATCGGCCGCCGAAGGTGTTTCGCGGTTGCGGTCCGGGTGGTGTTCGAAGGCCAGCCGTCGATACGCCTCCTTGACCTGGCGGGGGTCGGCCCGGGGCGGCAGGCCGAGCGTAGCGTAATAATCGTCTTGGGGCATGGAGGCTCACCTGTTGAAGGTCAATGGAGGAACTTCTAAAATGGCCACATTCCGCAGCGTATGTCAACGGCGTTGGACAGCGGACAAGGTCTGTTTTACCTTAAAAAAGTGTTGAAAAACAAGCATCAGGCCGTACACCAAGCGGATATTCGCTCGAGGCAAGAGGCTTGAGGCACAAAACAAATTCAGATCCAATCCACCAGGCTTCCAGCTTCGAGCCTCCAGCTTCCAGCCGATTGCATGTGAGCATTTACAAAAGCCGCACAACGCCGGATCACGGCCTCAGGCGCGGTTTTTCAACACCCTGTTAAGCTGTCTTGCCGAACGACCTCGAACAACCTGCGCCGGGCCGCGGATTCCGCTCGGCGGGAAAGGATGACAAATGCCACGCGATGATCGGGAGAACGTCTGCCCGGGGCTGACGCTGAAATGCCCGGAGTGCAAGCGGCCGCTTCAAATCCCCCGCACACGGTTGGACGAAGGCAAGCCGCTCATTTGCGGCGGCTGTGGACAACGCTTCGACTGCCACGACCTGTCGGGAACTGCCGCGGACCCTAAGTCATAGCAGGTGGGCTCTGCGCGGCCGTTACAGCTTGCCGGTGGCGGCGAACCGGGACAGCACGAGCCATGCCTTGGCATCGAACTTGACCGAGTGGTCTTCGCACAGGCGGCCGGCCTCCGCCGGCGAGACGAAGAGCACCTCGATGACTTCGGAGGCCTCGAGCGCCGTGTCGGAAGGCTCGCCCTCGCACTCGACGGTCACCAGGGTGAAGGACTCGTCGGTCATGCCGGCGGATGAGTACAACGGAGGGCTGGCGCTCAGAAAACAGGTGACGTCCAGGCCGGTTTCCTCCTTGAGTTCGCGCCGGGTGGCGTCCAGGACGGTTTCGCCCGGGTCTATGAGGCCGGCGGGGAAACCGATCTCATAGCCGCCGAGCGGCACGCGGCATTCCCGGGTGACCACCAGCTTCGCCCGGGGGCGGTGGAAGGCCACGATGATCACGGCATCCGGGGTCTCAAACCGGCCGGTGACGCAGCGCGGCGCCTGCTGGCGGGAGGCGAGCATCCACGATCGCGGGTCGCGGCCCGGCAGGCGGTAGGTCACCTTGAAGAGGTTCAGCCATTCGGCATCGCTGAGTTTGTCCGCCCGCAGAATCTTCATGCGCCTCTGCCTTTCATCCCGCGCAAAGCCTCGTCCCGGGTTTCAACATAATAGAGGGTGGCGCCGACGGGCGCGTACGCCAGGAAGAGAATGTTGACAAACGGGATGAGAAAAAGCAGCCCGAAGCCCAGGTGAAACAGCAACGTCTGCCTGAAAAACAACGCCCGCTTTTTAAAAGGCACCATCCGTCGCGCCGGAGTCAGATCGGTTGCGTCCCAGGCCAGGAAGACCGCAGCCGTTATGGCCAGGATGATCGTGACGAACGGCCCCAGGGGGGTCGTCCAGGCCAAGAGCATGAGGGCGAGCGTCAACAGGACCGGGATGACCGCCCGCGGGATCTCCTGCCCGATCAGGTAGCCGAACTGGCGGATGACGTTCGCATGCGCCGGTGCCTGCACCCGGCCCGAGACCAGCTTTTCCGTGATGCGGGACATGTGGTCCATGATCAGCACGCTGAAAAGGATCTGAGCGGTTAGGTAGGCGACGATCGCCGCAACACCGGTCAGCAGCAGCACGAGCAGCCAGGCGAGGAGATGCCACAGCCACACCAGCCAAAGGCTGGCCGGCTTGGACCAGACCAGGTCCACCAGTTGCAGACGGTACGCCACGATGAACCCGACCGCCAGCACCGTGATGAAAATCACGGCGGCAAACCGGATGAGCCCCAGCAGCAGCAGCTTCGGCGTCTTCAACCCGAGGCTGAGCCCCCGCAGGTTGTAGGAAAGTCCTTGAAGAAGACCCATGCGCGCATCGCCCCACGTGTTCACAATCAGCGACTGGTATCGGAAGGCCCAGTATTTGTCAACACGCTTCGCAGGGTGTTGAAAAACAAGCATCAGGCCGTCCGCCAAGCGGATATTCGCTCGAGGCAAGAGGCTTGAGGCTCGAGGCACAAAACAAATTCAGATCCAATCCGCCAGGCTTCCAGCTTCGAGCCTCCAGCTTCCAGCCGAT
>DATITS010000336.1:0-27116 GCA_035467535.1 Desulfobacterales bacterium | reverse complement strand
AGCTTCTTCAGTATCCTGCCCGAGCCGCCTCGACGATGGCTCTCAAGTTCTCAACCGGCGTGGAAAGCGGGATGGCGCACTCCGGGCCGATGATGTTCACCCCGGCCGCGATGGCGTAGCGGGCCTGCTGGTAGACATCTTCCGGTGTCCCCTGCAGGAGGGTCCGGGCGTTGTTGATGTTTCCGACCAGGCTGATGCGGTCGCCCACCCGCTGAACCGCTTCCTTGGAATCGATTGCCCACTCGAAGTGATACGCGTCGACCCCGGTGCGGGCGAAGATCTCCAGGCGGTCGGAGCAGTTGCCGCAGACGTGCAGGATGAGGGGTCCGCCCACCTGGGCGGTGATCTCCTGGTGGATGGGCAGCAGGTACTCCTCGTAGTGATGCGGCCCCACCAGGTTGCGGGTGGCATGGTCGGCCAGGACCACGATGTCCGCGCCGGCGGCGAACTGGGCATTGGCGAAGGCGATGGTGACCGGCGCGAGCTGACGAAGCATCTTGCGCACCTTGTCGGTTTCGCCCATGCCGACCGCCAGCAGAAAGTTCTGGGTGCCGGCCATGTGGTAGGACAGGGTCCAGGGACCCATGACCTTGCCGACGATGGCGACCCGGCCGCCCACGTGGCGCCTCAAGATGGACAGGGCGTCCAGCACCACGCGGCAGGAGGGTTTTTCGAGAAGGTCGACGGGGACCCGGACGTCGGAAAAATCCGCATAGGGAAACGCCTTCACGTCCGGCATGCGGTCGCGGTCGCCCCAGTCCACCTGGGCGCCCAGGGCGGCGGACTCCTGGTCCACCGAATACTCGGGCATGACGGTGTCGAAGCCGATCACCTCATGGCCGGCGAGCGCAAGCTCGGCCATGGCGGCGGGGTTGAGATGGGCTTCGGGAAACGACACGCCCACCTTGTCCATCAATCCGTGACAGGCGATGGAGGTGGGGTTGCCGGCCGGCGGGCGCGGTCCGCGCCGGCCGCCGAACATGGCGGACATAACCAGATTGTACGAGTTGAGTCTCATGCTTTGCGTGACCTCCTGGTTCCGGTGGCAGCGGGAACGGAACGGATGAGTTTGAACCCGCAGAGGGATTCCTTTTCGAGATCGATGTGCAGGTTGGCTTCGATGCGCCGCACCACGTCGAAAAGGTGCCGCACCATCAACTGCTCGGCCTGGTCCGGGTCCTTGGCGGCAATGGCGTCAGCCACCCGGGTGTGAAACCGCAGGGCATCGTCGACGGCGCCAGGCAGGGCGGCCACTTCGCCGATGAAGCGCTGCAGCATGTCGTGGATCGTCTGCAGGAACTTGAGAAGCACCCGGTTGCCGCAAATCCGCGTCAGTTCCAGATGGAAATCGGCATCCTGCCGCGTGAATTCGGTGGAATCATGGTTCTTGAGGGCTTGCGCCTGCAGCGTGAGGTTGTTGCGAAGGCGCGTAAGATCCTCCGGCTTGGCGCGGGCAACGGCCAGGCGCACGGCATTGCGCTCGATGCAGATGCGCGCCTCGATGAACTCCCGCACGCTCAGGGGGTCGAGCAAGAATTGGCCGCTCAGAGCGCTCAGATATCCGGCCGGGTGGGGCGATTCGACGACGGTGCCGATGCCCTGATGGGAAGAGAGCAGCCCCATGGTGGACAGTTTGTTGATGGCCTCCCGCAAGGTGTTGCGGCTGACCCCAAACTGTTTGGCGAGGTCATCCTGGGAAGGCAGTTTCTGGCCGCGTTGGAATTGCCCCGTCGCAATCATCTCATAAAGGGTCTCGAACACTTTGGCGGCGGCCGACGATCTTTGGATGGGTTTGACTACCATGGCGTTTTCCAAAAGTGGTAGAAGTGCGAAGCCGAGCTTGCGCTTCAGCCAAATCCGTTGATCCGCAGCCAGCTCAGCAGCCCGGGGAGGTCCCCGCCGGCGTCGAAAGAAAGCGGACAGCGGTTTGCGGAAACCCGCAGCCCCGTGGCCTCGGCCTCCCGGGCCAGGGCAGGAGACACGGCAATTCGGTTCAAGTCCGATGTGTTGGCGATCCAGGCCATGCGGATGGACTCGGGCTCCCACAGGCCGATGGAATTGAACGCAGCCTCCAGGGCCTCCCGGTCCGAGGGAAGCGAAATGGGCACGCGCCCTTTCTCGGGTGCCCTTGCAGTGATGCTGTTCAAGGCCGTCATTTCGGGGTCCATTTTGGCGACCACTCGGCGGTGCACGAAATCCGCCAGCCCGATCCCGATCGCGTTCCCCCCGGTCTTTGCGGAAAGGTCTCTCAGGACGATGCGGGTGATCCTGGGTGTCTCGCACTCCTTCTCGTAGATGTTCATGATCCGGCCGATCACCTTGGTGTCGAAGCCGGCCCCGGAGATGTCCTTGCCGATCTCGTCGACCAGAAGCACGTCCAGACGGTCGAAAGGCAGGGTCGCGTGGTGCTGTTGTGCCTCCCTGAGCAGCTCCGGCTCGCGCTCGAAAACAGCCACGGTCGGGACGGCCTCCAGACGGCGCAGCGCGCTGGTCTTGTCCTCGAGGATGGCAATGCCCCCTAAAATGGGCAGTTTCGCGAACAGGACCCGGGCAATGGCCTCGATGGCACGAACGTAGCTGACCCGCACGGCCAACTGGTGCATGACCTCGGCCCCGGCGATGCGCCCGAGCCCCACGACGGCCATCTTGATCAGGCCCGACTCGATCTCGCCAATGAACTCGGTGTGCTCCTTGATGCGGTTGACGATGAGGATATGGTCGGCATCCAGGGCCGCGCGGTCCGCGTAGACCGGGCAGCCCTCGGCTTCCCCGATCCGAACCGGCTCGAGCCGGTCGCGGATGGGGGCCCCCAGGGTCTTCTCGGTCTGCCCCAGGTGCCGGAGCACCTCAACCTGCCCTTCGGCGGTGCCGCCTCCGTGGCTGCCCATGGCCGGCAGGATGAGGGGCTTGGCCCCCCGAGCCTTGACGGCCGCCGCAACGCCGGCCAGCACCTCCAGCATGCAGGCGACGCCGCGGCTCCCGGCCGTGATCAGCACGCTTTGGCCAGGAGCCACCGTTTCCAGCAGCCCAGTGCGGCCGATCTCTTCAGCGACGGCCGTCCTCGGGTCTGGGCCGGCGGTGGTTTCGAAACCCTGGGCGACTGTATGAAACTCAGGCAATACCATGTGTGTGTCTTTCGCCGTCACCATGAGCCTTACTTGCTCATGAGCGAAGGCAGCCAAAGTGAAAGCTCCGGGAAGGCGCACGTGATGGCCAGCGCAACGAAGGTCAGCCACAGGTAAGGCATGTTGGCCTTGTAGACGTCGGTCACGGTGATGCCTTCAGGTGCCACCGAGGCCATGTAGAAGACCGAGGGGCCGAAGGGCGGTGTCAGGTAGGAGATGTGCATGTTCATGCAGTAGACCACCCCGAACCACACCGGGTCGAAGCCCAAAGCTATAATAATCGGCACGAACATGGGACCGGTCAGCAGCAGGATCCCGATCCAGTCCAGAAACATGCCCAGGAAGACCCAGATGATCTGCATCACGATGACGATGCCCCAGGGTCCGAAAGGAAGACCCAGGATGGTGTTCTTGACGAAGGTGGCACCCCCTGCCAGGGTGTAGACCCCGATGATGGCCTGGGCCCCGAAAAAAAGCCAGGTCAGCATGCATGAGACCCACAGGGTTTCGTAAGAGGCCTTTTTGATCACGGCCCATGAGAGCCGGCGGTTGACCATTGCGCTGATCAGCGCCCCGATGCACCCGATCGCCGCGGCCTCGGTCGGGGTGGCGATGCCGATGTAGATCGAACCGAGGACGCCCAGGGTGATGAGGGCCGGCATGATGAGCCCCTTGAGCAGGTTGAGCTTCGTCCTGAGGGGGACGTTGCGCTCCTCCTCGGTCGCCGCCGGCGCCAGGTGCGGCCGCAGCCAGACGCTGACGACGATGTAGCCGATGAACAGGGTTGCCAGCACCATCCCCGGAATGATCCCGGCGATGAAGAGATCGCCGATGGAAACGCCGGCCGTCATGCCGTAGACGATGAAGACGATGCTCGGCGGGATCAGGGTGGCCATACCGCCGCCGGCGGTGATGCTGCCGAGGGCCAGTCCCTTGTCGTAGCCGCGGTCCAGCATCTGGGGCAGCGCGATAAGGCCGAAGGTGACGATCTCCGCCCCGACGATGCCGACCATGGCGGCCATGACCACGCAGGCGATGATCGTGCCGATCGCGAGCCCCCCGCGCAGGCGTCCCGACCAGACGTGGACGGCGTCGAAGAGCTGCTCGGCGACCCCCGACTTCTCCAGGATGCATCCCATGAGCACGAAGAGCGGCACCGACACCAGGGCGTAATTCAACATCATGTGAAAAACCCGGGTCATGGTCATGAACATGGTCGCCGGTTCGAAAAGGGCGAGCGTGAAAATGACGGCCGTGGCGCCCATGGTCCACGCCAGCGGCAGCCCCAGAATCAGCAGGACCACGAAGGTGGCAACCAGCAGAATGGTGATCAGTTCAACGCTCATATCTCTTTTCCAGTCAATACGAAGTGGATGTCGCGGATCAGCTTGGCCACGCCCTGCAGGAGGAGCATAACGGCGCCGACGACGAAAATGGCCTTGATCGGGTAAATCGGGGGGTCCCAGGGCGTGCCGGAGGTCTCCCTGAGCAGGACCGATTCCCTGGCGAACTCGAACCCGACCCAGATCAGCAGCCCCATGTAAAGAGCGAAAAAAGGAAACGTGCAGATGTCGAGTGTCCGCTGCCCGCGCGGGGACACCCGCCCATAGACCATGTCGATTTTGACATGGCGGCCGACCTGCAACGTCCAGGCGGCTCCCAGGATGTAGAGAATCGCGCAGAAATAGATCATGAGCTCGCTGGCCCAGACCGTTGGCAGGATGAACACGTACCGGGCGATGACCTCAAAGCAGATGCAGATGAGGGTGGGGATCAGGATGAAGGCGGTGACTTTCCCCACCCCCGCGTTGAACCCGTCGATCAGAGTCAAGAAGCGTTTCATCGGAAGCCTTCCTGAAAGGCGAGGGGCGACCGCCGAGGCCCCCCCTCGCTTCCCGATTTAAATTACTTGATGCGCTTGATTTCTTTCAGCCACGCCACCTGGGCGTCGATCACCTTTTTGGACATCGGGCTTTTTTCGGCCCACTCCTTCCACACCGTACCGCGCACGAATTCGCGCAGACGCTGGATTTCCTCAGGCTTCCACGTGAGGGGCGTGCTGCCCGTGGCGTCCATTTCCTTCATGGCCTTGAAGTCCTCGATTGCGAGCAGGCCCAACTGATTGAAGTTCAGCTCGCGCACCAGACTCTTTAGGATCTGCTTGATGTCGGCCGGCAGCTTCTCCCACTCCTTCTTGTTGATCGTGAAATCGCTGATGGGCATGGAGCGGTATTCCGGATAGATGTAGTACTTGGCGACACGGGAAAAACCCATGCGGTGGTTCACGGACGGCGTGGACCAGTCGGCTCCGTCGACAACGCCCTTGTCCAGCGCGCTGTAGGCTTCCTCGCCGGGGAGGACGACGACACCGGCACCCAGGTGCTTGAGCATGTCGGCCGTCATGCCCTGGGGCGAGCGGATCTTGTGACCTTTGAAATCCTCCATCTTGTAAGCCGGGAACTTCAGGAACATGGACTCACGGCCCCAGAGCACCACACCGATGCAGACCCCGTTGTAGGGGGCATAGAGCTCGTTCAGAAGGTCCATGCCGCCCCGGTACTGAAAAAAGGCCTCGAACTCCCAGGGCTCTTCATAAGCGAACAGGAAGTCGGTCAAAGGGGCGAAGGCCGGCTCTTTACCCACGAAATAGCCCGGCCAGACGTTGATGACCTGCAGGATGTTGTTCTTCAGAGCATCGATGGTCTCGAAGGTGGGGACGATGCCGCCCGCCGGAAAGACCTGGATCTCGAGGCGGCCGTTGGTGGCGGATTTTACCTTTTCGCAGAATTCCTCAAGGTACTTGTAGGGTGGCTCTCCGGCGCTCCACAGGGTCTGAAGCTTCCACTTCGTGGTCTGGGCCTGGGGAGATGGGGCGACGATGGCGAAGGCCAACGCGACGATTACCGAAAAAACAAAGATGCGCTTTGTCATGGTGAAGTCTCCTTTTCCCGGTTGGGTGTTTTGGGTGAGCCTTGCCTGGAATCCCGGATCCGGTCCGTTATGGTGCGGCACCTCCTTTCGTGCGTGCAGGGTTTTAGATATGGGGGATCACACCAAAGAGATAGGTCATTCTATGATTTAATGATCCAGGTTTGTCAAGACCTTTTTCCTGAGCCGCAGCCGCCCTACTCTATAACGCCGTATTCGGGTGCTTATTCACATCGTAGCGGGCTTTGCGGCCCTCGCAGCGCTCGCGGGGGCACAGCTGGCAGCTGAATAAATGGCGGTCGATGCGCAAAGGCCTCGCACAGAATGCGGAAATCGGGTATTAAGGCGCAGACACCGGCTGCCCGCCGGCGCAAGAGTTGTTTGTAAATTAGGACGTGACATCAGACAGACTTAAGGGACACCCACATGGTTCAACTACGCATCGACGATCAAGCCGTCACCGTCGCAAAGGGATTGAACCTGATGGAGGCCATGGTTTCAGCCGGTTATCTGCTGCGCTCCGACTGCGGCGGCAATGGGCGTTGCGGGAAATGCCGCGTGAGGGTCGCCGCCTCCTCCGCGCACGCGTTGACCGAACCCGATGAGGCGGAGCGCCGCTCGCTGGGAGAAACCCACTTGGCCGCAAGGTATCGGCTGGCATGTCGGACCGCCGTCCTGCGGGATGCCGTCGTCGAGATCCCCGATGAAAGCCGTCTCACCCCGGAAGTGATCCAGAAGGGGCTGCCGACCCATGTCTCAAGGCTCGAATCGGCGACAGCATCCCGTCCGCCTGACTCCGCCTGGGGCATTGCCGTCGACGTCGGTACGACCACCGTCGCGGTCTACCTGTGCGATCTCGAGCAGCGCGCCGTCACCGCGTCGACCTCGATCCGAAACCCCCAGGCCATCTTCGGCGACGACGTCATCAGCCGCATCAGCGCCGTGCGGCTGGACCCCGGGAGCCTGCCGCGGCTTCAATCCATGACCGTCAGCGCCATCGACTGGGCAGTCAACGCCCTCTGCCGCCAAGTGAGGATCGACCCGAGCAAAATCGGGGCCGCAATCGCGGTGGGCAACAGCACCATGCTCCACCTGCTGCTCGGGGTGGATCCCTCCTCTATCGGCGTCTTCCCCTACGCGCCCGGGTTCGTCGAGGCCCGCAGTCTCTCCGCTGCCGCCGTGGGACTCAGGTTCAACCCCGCAGCGCGCCTGCGCACCCTGCCGCTCATCAGCGGCTACCTGGGCGCAGACATCGTCAGCGCCGCCATGGCGGTGGATCTCGCCCGGCACGCCTCCGGCACCATGCTGGTGGATGTGGGGACCAACGGCGAGATCATCATGCGGACCGACACTGCTCTTTCGGCAACATCCTGCGCCACCGGCCCGGCCTTTGAGGGGGCTGCGATCCGCCACGGAATGCAGGCGACCTCCGGCGCCATCGACGCGGCCCGGTTCAACCCCCAAACCGGCAACTTGGACGTGACCGTGGTTCAACGCGGTGACGGACCCGCGCCGCTGCCGGCCGGCATCTGCGGCTCCGGCATCATCAGCACCGTGGCGGAACTGCTGCGCGCCGGCATCATTTTAAAAAGCGGCCGCTTCAACCCGGATGGGGATTCGGCTTGTCTGCGAGCGGGCGAGAGCGGTGCTATGGAGTTCGAGATCGTTCCGGCGGGGGAAACGCAAACCGGCCGGTCGATCACGCTGACCCAGGCGGACGTGCGCGCGGTTCAGCTGGCCAAGGGCGCCCTGCGCACGGGGATCGACCTGCTGTGCCGCGAGAACAACCTGCCGCAACCGACCCGGATTCTTCTGGCCGGCGCGTTCGGCAGCTACATCGACAAGACCGCGGCACTTGCGATCGGAATGTTTCCGGCCCTGCCGGAGAGCGCTATCGAGGTGGTCGGCAACGCCGCCGGCGCCGGGGCCATCCTCACCCTTTTCGACGACGACTACGTAAACCGGTCCAAAGCGCTGGCCCAAACGACCCGTGTCGTCGACCTCGCCGCCCACCCGGATTTCCAGAACACCTTTATCCAGTCGCTGTCGTTTTGACAGAGTGTTGAAGGCTTGACCACTTCATAAAAAGCGAATCCAAGAGAAAAAGGGGGAGTTGATCGGCTTTCATAGCAGAAAATAAAACTGCGGGGGATGCGGCGCAAGGCCGCATCCCCCGCAGTTTTTATTCAACCCGCTTCAGGCACTTGCGCACCAGGGGCAAATTCTCCGGTGCGGCCACAAGCAGGTGGTCGTCTATTTTCTGCCCGTCCAGGTATTCGTTGAGAAAAAACTCTCTGCCGTCCAGCTTGGAGAACTTGCCGCCGGCCGCCTCCACGATCACCCGCGCGGCCGCCAGCCCCTGGAACGATTCGTTGGCGATGAGGGCGGCGTCGGCCCGGCCCATGGCCACGTAGCACAAGTGCGCGGAGGTGCAACCCAGGGAGCGGATCTTGCCGGGAAACACCGAGCGGTAGTGCTGGTGAAAGCGCGAGTAGGTCAAGAGCATGCTTTCGTCGTTGATCCCGTCGGGGACGGGGATGGTGATTTCGCGCCGGCCCCAGTAGGCGCAGCAACCGGCACGGGCGTGAAACAGGTCGCCGGTGGCGGGCATGAAAAAAACCCCGAACACCGGCCAGAAATTCTCAAGCAGCGCCAGTGAGAGCCCCCACAGGGGGATCCCGGCCTGAAAATTGGCAACTCCCTCCAAAGGATCAAACGCCCAGAGATAGCGCTTGCCCTCGTGCGAGTAATCTTGGTTCACCTCGTCCACGCTGAAGAGCTTGTGTTCGGGAAAATGCTGGTGCAGCTGGTCCTTGAACAATTCGGTCAACTGGATCTCCGCCTCGGTGACCACGCCCTGGTCGAATTTTACCTGGGGCCGGCCCTTGCCGTAAAACACCATGGCACTTTCACCCGCCTGGTGGATGAAATCCATCCCAAACCCGATCAGATCGTCGACTTCCGGTTTCTTTCCGTCGCTCATTCGTCCTCCTGTATTCGGTTATCGCAAAAATCGACGAATTCGTAGAAAGCCCAACTTCGGCGTTGCGCTTCATCTCGCAGTCGCTGCGGCGTACTGTCAGTACGCCTCACTCCGCGAGATTGTTTGCTTTCGCAAACATAACGCTGCAAGCACGGACGTGCTTTTGTCTTTTCGGCCGCTGGTCGAAAAGACAAGCCACCCGCGCGGCGGGTGGTCGTTAGAGCGCGCGCCTTGAACTTGGAACTTTTTACGAAGTCGTCTGTGAATCATTTTTTTACGAGTTCATTAGAATAGGAAGAGCATAACCGGCGGCGGCCAAAGGATCAAGAGCAAAGAAGCGGGCGTATCCAAAGCAGCTTGACTTGACACGGCTGCTGGCTTAGGGTCGCATGAAAAGTCGATTGAAGGAGATACGATGGCTACCACCACACCGACCCGGGAGCAGGCTTTTGAGCTTCTCAAGGAATTCAACCAGACCGACAGCCTCATCAAGCACGCACTCGCCGTCGAGGCGGTCATGCGCCACTTCGCCCGCAAGCGCGGAGAGGACGTCGAAAAATGGGGGGTCATCGGCCTCGTGCACGACCTGGACTACGAAAAATTCCCGGACCAGCACTGCCGCAAAACCGAGGAGATCCTGCGGCAGCGGCAGTGGCCGGAAGAGTACATCCGCGCCGTGGTGAGCCACGGCTGGGGGATCTGCTCGGAGGTGGTACCCGAAAGCGAGCTGGAGAAGGTGCTTTACGCCGTGGACGAGTTGACCGGCCTCGTCACGACTTCGGCCCTGGTGCGCCCCTCGAAGAGCGTCATGGACATGGAGGCCAAGTCGGTCAGGAAGAAATGGAAGGACAAGCGCTTCGCGGCCGGCGTCGACCGCTCCATCATCGAGAAGGGGGCTGCCATGCTGGGGGTGGACTTGAACGAGCTGATCGCCGAGACCATCCTGGGCATGCGGGCGGTGGCGGAAGAAATCGGGCTGAAGGGGAATACACCGTAACGACCTGAAAGGGTTCAAGTGAAACAAATGATCAAGCCATCGGCGCACGCCGGTGGCTTGATCATTTTTCCCGCAGCGAACCGCGTGAGAGCGAGAAGTACACCCCGCCGATGCAAAGCCCCGAGAAGATGAGCAGCGCCGTGCGCACGCTTTGGATGAAGGCCGGGTAGTGGGCGGGGGTGATCTGCGTGCGGCCG
Organism: Desulfobacterales bacterium; assembly: GCA_035467535.1. Taxonomy (GTDB): domain Bacteria; phylum Desulfobacterota; class Desulfobacteria; order Desulfobacterales; family SpSt-501; genus SpSt-501. The sequence continues at coordinate 16,886 of DATITS010000336.1, read as the reverse complement.
ATGAAAAGCGCGAACATCAGGGTCGCGATCGCCATGGACAGGATCTGGCCCAGCAGCCGCATGGTGCCGACCGACCCGGAGGCGATGCCGTAATACTTTTTTTCGACCGAGCTCATGATGGCGTTCATGTTGGGCGATGAGAACAGCGCAAAGCCGAAGCCCAGGGTCATCAGGCAGGCGATGATGAAACCAGCGCTCGTGCCCGCGGAGACCGTGGACAGCAACAGCAGGCCGGTCGACGTGATGCCCATGCCGAGGGATGCGATCACCCGCGGCTCGACCCGGTCGGAGAGCTTGCCGGCCAACGGCGAGAAAAGCGTCATCATAACCGGCTGGGCCATCATGATCAGGCCGGCGTCCTGGGGCGCGAAGCCTTTAATATACTGCAGAAACAGGCTGATGAGGAACGTCACCCCGAAGGTGGCGCTGTAGTGGATGAGGGCCGCCAGGCATGAGAAGGCAAACACCCGGTTGCGGGTGAACAGCCGTACTTCGAACACCGGCTGCGTAACCCGGGTTTCCCACCACGCGAACACGCCCAGGGCGGCTATCCCGCCCAGGGCCAGCGCAGCACTCCAGGGATCCGGCAGGCCCGCTGCCCCGACCATGAAGGCGACCACCGCCAGCCCGTAGATCAGCGAACCGATGATGTCGAAGGACTCCCCGCGCGCGCCGGCCCACTCGCCCTTGAGCTTCCAGAGGATCAGCACGATCACGGAGAGCCCCATGGGCGCGTTGATCAGGAAGATGCTGCGCCAGCCCAGGTGCTGGGTCAGCCAGCCGCCGGCAAACGGTCCGCAGGCAAGCCCGGAGTAGACCGCGGCCACCGTGATCCCGATCACCCGCCCGCGCTCGGCAAGGGGGAAGACCGAGGTCAGGATGGCGATGCCGGTCGCAAAGATCATGGCGATCCCCACGCCCTGGAAGACTCGGAAAAAAATCAAGGACTCCGCCGACCACGACAACCCCGCCAGAAAGGAGGTCAGCGCGAAGATTACCATGCCCCACAGTTGGACTTTCTTGCGGCCGTGGATGTCGGCGAGCTTCCCGAATGGCACCAGCGACACGGCGGCCGCCAGTAGATAGGAGGTCGCCACCCAGCTCAGGAGCACGGCATCGGTCTCAAACTCCCGGCCGATCGCCGGCAGGGCGATGTTGATCGACGAGAGCATGAAGGGTGTCAGGAAGGAGCCCAGCGAGGCAACGACAAGGGCTGACCACCGCTCCGCCTCATTTGAAACGTATGGCTCACGATCCGCTTTCATATCGACGGACTCATACTGCATTTCCAACGCAGGCGCAAACCGGAACCCGGCGGGATGCATGCTGCGGGAGCGGCTTCCGGCCATGGTTTCAAGCGGCTTTATAACTGCTCAGGTGGTTAGGCTGAAGACTTGTGTGATCACGCAGGGTTTGCCCCTGAAAGCCTTCAGTCTTCAGCCTTTAGTCTATCTACCTGAGTAGTTGTGCGCCTTTACTTGACGCATTCCCGCCGCTATAGTGACGGCATGTCATCTGACCCCCTGAAACCCAGACTGATCCTTGCCCCTTTAAAGGGCCTTACGGACGTCGTCTTCCGGAACACCTTTGCCGAGCACTTTGACGGCTTCGACAGCGCGCTGGCCCCATTCGTCACAACGGTCGCTTCCGACCGGTTCACCGAACGGCACGTCCGGGACCTCCTGCCGCACCAGAACGCCCGCATGCCGATCGAGCCCCAGATCCTGGGCAACAGCGCCGACGATTTCAGCTTTCTGGCCCGGCACCTTTTCGACATGGGCTACCCGGACGTGAACTGGAACCTGGGCTGCCCGTTCCGGCCGGTGACCAAGAAGCGTCGCGGCTCGGGGCTGCTGCCTTTTCCCGGGCTGGTGGACGAGTTCCTGGACAAGACCGTGGCCGCCATACCCGGACGTCTATCCATCAAGCTGCGGTTAGGACGCAACACGCCGGATGAGATCGTGAAGCTGCTCCCCATCCTCAACCGCTACCCCTTGAAGGAGATCACCATCCACCCGCGCACGGCCCGGCAGCTGTACGCGGGTCGGCCGGACCTCGACGCATTCGAGGCCTGCCTTGCGCAAACCCGGCACCCGGTCGTCTACAACGGGGACATCGCCGACCTGAAGGGCTTCCGGGAGCTCTCGACCCGTTTCCCGCAGATCGACTCCTGGATGATCGGCCGCGGGGCCCTGTCGCGGCCCTTTCTGCCGGGCATCATCAAGTCCGGCACGGACGACATCCCCGACAAGATCCCCCCGTTTAAGGCTTTCTACACGGACCTGTTCGGCCGCTACCAGGCGCTGCTCAGCGGCCCCGGACACCTGCTGGACCGGATGAAGGGGTTTTGGAAGTACTTCGCCGTGGGTTTCGAAAACGGGGGGGTGTTCGAAAAACGCATCTACCACACCTTCCAGCTGCCGAGATACCTCGAGATGGTTGCGCGCTTTTTCGAGGAAGAGGCGCGCTGGGTGGAGTGAATTTTGAGGCCAGCCCGCCGAGCGGGCTGGCCTCAAAATTAGGGTTGAAAATCACTTTGTGATTTTCAAAACGATGAACCCGGAGTCCCCGCGTTTCACGAGGAACTGCATCTGTTCACCGGCCTTGACCTTGCCGAGCTGGCTTTTCATCTCGGCCACCGTCCGCACCGGAATCCGGTTGACCTCCTTGACGATGTCGGCCTGCTGCAGGCCGGCCTGATCCGCCTTGCTGCCGGAGCGCACGGCCACCACCAGGACGCCCTTCTCGTTCTCGTCCACACCGAAGCGCTTGGCGGTTTCGGGGCTGAGGTCCGCCGCCCGGATGCCGAGTTCATCGGATTCCGGCGCCTGCCCGCCCTGGGCCACGGCCTCCGCATCCTTGCGCTCGGCCAGCTGCACCATAACGGTCGTCTCCTTGCCGTCCCGGAACAGCTTCACCGGCACCGCTTTGCCGATCGGCAGACCCGCCACGGCCGAGGAGAGCTCGCGGCCGGTGGATACCGTCTTGCCGTCCACCGCCACGATCACGTCTTTGGTCTTGATGCCGGCCTTGTCCGCCGGGTTGTCCGGGAACACCTGGGTCACGAGCACCCCCTTCTGGTTCTTGAGGCCGTAGTACTCGGCCAGTTCGGGGGTCAGGTCCTGGATGCCGACACCCATCCAGGCGCGGGTGACGCTGCCGTGCTCCTTGAGCTGGGCCACGATGTTGCGCGCCATGTTGACCGGGATGGCGAAGCCGATGCCCTGACCCTGGGCGACGATGGCCGTGTTGATGCCGATCACCTCGCCGTTCATGTTGAGCAGCGGGCCGCCGCTGTTGCCCGGATTGATGGAGGCGTCGGTCTGGATGAAATCATCGTAGGGGCCGGCCCCGATGAAGCGACTCTTGGCGCTGACGATGCCCGCCGTGACCGTCTGCTCCAGGCCGAAGGGGCTGCCGACGGCAATGACCCAGCTGCCGACCTCGGCTTTTTCAGAGTCGCCCAGCTTCAAGGGGCTGAGGCCGGTGGCGCCCTCGATTTTAATCAGGGCCAGGTCGGTTTTGGCGTCGCCGCCGATCACCTTGGCATCGAACTCGCGTTCGTCGTAGAGGCGCACCTTGATCTGGTCGGCGTCTTCGACGACGTGGTTGTTGGTGATGATGAACCCCTCCGCGTCCACGATGAACCCGGAGCCCAGGCTGCGCTGTTTCTGCTCACGACCCGGCATGCCCTCGCCGAAGGGGTTGTTGGGGTCCCGTTTCTCGAACGGCCCGAAGAAGTGCCGAAACACCGGTCCGCCGCCCTTGAGGGTCTTCACCGTCCGGATGTTCACCACCCCGGGCTGGGCCTGCTTGGCCAGGGCCGAAAAGTTCGGGACCACCATCTGATACTTGCCATCGGCCGCAGCGCTGTCCGTGGCCTCGGTCCGGCTGTAGCCCCAGATGAAACCGGTCAGAACGAGGACGACCGCTCCCGCCGCCAGCTTTTTCGTGAAACGTTTCTGCATGCTCAAGCCTCCTTGGTTCATGCGATAGTGTTAGGCTGAAGACCGATAGCCTGAAGGTCAATGACGATCATTCATGGCACCGTCACCTGCCAACGCATCCAAACGATATTGGCTTCGTGTGATTGCGCATTTCTTTTCCTTCAGTCTATCTACCGTCAGACTATTTACCTGATGGGTTACATCATAATAACGGAGCCACATCGCCGCAAGATGACCCGCAGATGATTAAAATGTCATGTTCGGCGGCAGCCGGTGGGCAGGCCTCAGGTTTCAGCCCCTTATCCTTTTTGAATTTGTTTCGAGTTTCGTGCTTCGGATTCCGAATTTGGTTAAGAAGGGGATCGGATTTTGGAGAAGAGGTCAAGCGGGTCGTTTCTTGAACTCCCGCCAGGGGGCGATGCTCTTTCGCAGCAGGATCTCGGAATGGCCGCGCACGACGAAGTCCTTGAGTTCGCCGATGGCCTCGTATCCCAGCCTGCGGTATAAGCGCTGGGCGTCGCGGTTGAAGGAGGAGACGCAGATGAACACGTTGGGCGCCTCCCGGAAGATTCTCTCCTCGGCATGCGCGACCAGTCGCCGGCCGATGCCCCGGCTGCGCCATTCCGGGGCGACCCCGATCGACTGGATGTAGCCGGTGAAGCCGCCCTGCATGTTGAGGATGACGAAGCCCAGGATTTGCCGGCCGCACGCGGCGACGTACACCTCCTTGCCGGGGGCGGTGAGCGTTTGCACCGCGGCGTCATAGTCCCGCTGCAGGGTGATCCACGGCTCGGAGCCGGCCATCATCCGCGCGCAGACATCGATCTCCTCCCGGCCCTGGATCGGCCGGATGGTGGTATCCATCAGCCCGGCCTCACGCCGCGCTGCGGCGCCTTAAGACATAGAACAGCACCGCCATCACGACCGCCACGCCGATCATGATCAGCCACACGTAGCTTTTGAGGTAAGCCGTCAGCACCAGCGCCAGTGCGAGAAAACACCCCAGCAGCATGACCAGGGGACCGAGCTGCACGCCGGCGGCAAAGGTCGTCATGGCCAGCATGAGCAGGATGACCAGCCCCGTGCTCTCGCTGTTCAGGCGCCCGGAGTGCTGGAGCAAGTAGATCAGCAGCACCCCCACGGCCAGGCTCAGCCACAACAGCAGCTGGACCTTCAACACGTGGGTCCACTTCAGGCCCTTGCCCCGAAAACCCAGCCATTCGAGCAGCAGGCATGTGCCGGCAAACACCGGCACCAGTGACAGCCAGTACAAGTGGCTGCGGGCGGGGCTGGCATCGGTGAGCCAGACGCCGCCGAGCGCCAGCAGGATGAGGAGCGCAAAAAGGATCTTGTAGAACTTCATCTGCCGGTGAGAACTCTTGGGGACCGATGCGTCCATTTTTCTCCTCCTTCAGAGGTGGGAAGGACACCAGCGCAGTCGAACGCCGTCGAACGCCGATGATCAAGACAACCATACCTTTGCTAAGAAATCAACTTAAAGCCCACGGCCGGGCACGTCATGTCACGTGCCGAGGTGGCTCTTTTTTGTGCGCCAAATATCCTTTGACAAGCTAAAACAGCCCCCCTATACTCATCCTTCGCTGAAAGCAATGTCTATTCCAGCCAAAAATATGTACCCATCCATTCGAACACTTCTTTTCAAGATCGATCCTGAACGTGTTCACGCCCTGACGCTGCGGTTGATTCAACTTGCCGGACAACTGCCGCCGACGTATGCCCTGTTGCGGCGTGTGTTCGAGGTCGATGATCCGCGTCTCGAGGTTGAAGCGTTCGGTCTCACGTTCAAGAACCCGATTGGTTTGGCCGCCGGCTACGACAAGAACGGTGTTGCGGTGAAGGGGCTGAGTGCGCTCGGCTTCGGTCACATCGAAGTGGGTACGCTGACGCGGCAGAAACAAATCGGCAATCCGAAGCCGCGCGTGCATCGCGTGGTCGAAGCCGGCGGTCTCATCAACAGCATGGGCTTTCCCAATGACGGCGTCGATGCGTTGAAACTCGCACGCGGCGCGGCGCGTTGCCGCGTGGGCATCAACATCGGCAAGAGCAAAGAGACGCCGATCGAGCAGGCCGCCGACGATTACTGCGCGTTGTTCAGGCAGGTGTATCGCGCTGCCGATTACGTGGTCATAAACGTCAGCAGCCCGAACACTCTGAATTTAAGGCAATTGCAGGCACGCGAGTTGATCGAGGGGTTGCTCAAGCAAGTGGCCGCCGCGCGCGATTCGCTGTTGCCGCGAGTGCCGCTGCTGGTGAAGATCGCGCCCGATCTGAGCGAGAGCGAGATCGACGATGCCCTATCGGCGATCTCGAGGGCCGGGTTCGATGGCGTTATTGCGACCAACACCACGATCGGGCGAGACGGGATTCCGGATCGCTATCGCGATAGGACGGGCGGTCTCAGCGGCGCGCCGCTGCGTGACCGATCAACGGCGATCATCCGCTACATCGCGCAGCGGACCGCGGGCAACCTGCCGATCGTAGGCGTGGGCGGCATTGCCGATGCACGGGACGCGATCGAAAAACTGGAAGCCGGCGCGACGCTGCTGCAAGTCTACACCGGCCTGGTTTATGCCGGGCCCAATTTGGTAAGGCAGATCAACCGGGCGTTGCTTAGCCGCGCGTGATCAATACAGCCCCTTGCGCGCAATGACCTCGCGATAAAAGACGGATCTGTCCTTGACAGGGTGTTGAATAATGTGCTGCTGCGTGGCGTAATCCACATACGTGACGCCAACGCGTTTGGAATAGCCAAACGATCAGTCGAAGGTGGCCCGCGGTCGATGTAATATGCTAAACTCCGCTCGATCGAACAACCGTGGAGGTGGTCATGCGCATGCATCCACTTAAGAAGACCGCGTGCTTTCTCGCAATCATACTGGCGTGCGGGTTCCTCCCGGACCTTTCTTCCTTTGCCCAGGCCCCGTCTGACTTGGTGGCGTTGAGAGGCCGCTGGGTCAGAACCGACGGCGGCTATGTCATCGACATCAAGAGAGTCGACCCCGGCGGCCAAATGCAGGCCGCCTATTACAACCCGAACCCGATCAACGTATCCCGCGCGCACGCGACACGATCGGGTGCGGCCGTCACCGTTTTCATTGAGCTGCGGGCTCCCGGCTATCCCGGCTCCACCTACACCCTGATCCATGACCCGCAGAGCGACACGCTCAAGGGGATCTACCACCAGGCCTCCTTGCAGCAAAACTTCGAAGTCGTCTTTGTCAGGGGTAGATGAAGGCAATGACTCCCGCGGCGGACCAGCCACAGCGTCCTTTCAACCCCTTATCCACGCTGGTTTTGCATTTCAGACCCCGCCGGGTTGCTGAAAAGACACTGCGCTTCTCCCTTACCTGGGGCCTGGGAGGCATGGCGGCCGTTCTGGTGTCGCTCCAGTTGTTCACCGGCATCCTGCTGAAGTTCGCCTACGGGCCGGTTCCCTCCCAGGCCTACGAGTCGCTCTCGCACCTGCAGGAAGGCTTCCTGTTCGGGCAGCTGGTCCGCAACATCCATTTCTGGAGCGCCAACCTCCTGGTCGTCGTGGTCTGCCTGCATGGCCTGCGGGTCTTTTTTACCGGCGGCATTCACCCCCCCCGGCGGCTGAACTGGGTCGTCGGACTCAGCCTTTTCGTCCTTGTGCTGGCATCCAACCTCACCGGATACCTGCTGCCCTGGGACCAGCTGGCCTATTGGGCCACTACCATCTGCGTCGGCATGCTGGAATACATCCCGGTCATCGGCAGCCAGCTGCAGCAGGTGGTCCTGGGCGGTCCCCGGATCGGGCCGGCCACCCTGCGCAATTTTTTCGCGCTGCACACCGCCGTCCTGCCTCCCCTGATCGTCATGCTGATGGCGTTTCATTTCTGGCGGGTGCGCAAGGCCGGCGGGCTGGTGATTCCGCGCTCCCCGGCCGAGGCGCCGGACAATAAGCCGGCCATGGTCCCGACCTACCCGGACCTCCTTCTGCGGGAGGGGGCCATGGCGTTGGCGGCCATCGCCGGCGTGCTGGCCTTGTCCCTGCTTTTCGATGCACCCATGGGGCCGCCGGCCAACCCGGGCCTCAGCCCCAACCCGACCAAGGCCCCCTGGTACTTTGCCGGTATCCAAGAATTGCTCATGCATTTCCACCCGAGTTTTGCCTTGTTGATCGCCGCCGCCCTGGTGTGCGGCGCTTTTTGTCTGCCTTACCTCAATTACCGCGAGGCCCCGGCCGGCGTCTGGTTCGCATCGGCCAACGGCCGGCGCACCGCACTCATAGCCGCCGTGGCCGCCGCCGTGGTCACACCGCTGGCCGTTGTCCTCGATAATTACGCCTTTGATTTTTCGGCATTGCTGCCCGGTTGGCCCCGGGCCATCAGCCTCGGGCTCGTCCCGACGGTGCTCCTCATCGCGGTTGTCGCCGGTTTGTACGTTCTGATGAAGAGAAAATTCCGGGCGTCACGCCTGGAGTCGGTCCAGGCCGCCTTTGTCTTTTTGGCCGTGGGGTGGACGATAGCGACCACCACCTGCGTGTTTTTCAGGGGGCCCGGAATGAAGCTGAGGTGGCCGTTTTAGCAATGAAAACACCTAAACCCCCGAAACCCAAAAAACCAGGCGAGGCCCCGGCGGTTGTCTCCCGCCGCAGCTTTCTGAACATCCTGTGGTCGGCTCTGGGCCTGGCGGCGCTGGCCGAGTTCCTGTGGCTGGCATTTTCCTTTCTCTGGCCGGCCACACCTGGCGGAGGGAGCCCGGCCGATACCGTCATCCCCGCAGGCTCGCTTGCCTCCTTCGAGCCCGGATCGGTCACCGCGTTTCAACGAGGGGAGTTCTACCTCGTGCGGTTGGGTGACGGAGGGCTCCTGGCGCTCTCGTGCAAGTGCACCCATCTCGGATGCACCGTCCCGTGGGTTGAAAAGGAGAAGAAGTTTCTTTGCCCGTGCCACGCCTCGGCCTTCGACATCACCGGTAACGTGATCTCGGCCCCGGCGCCGCGGGCGCTTGATATTTTCCCGGTCAGCATTGAGAACAACATCGTGAAGGTCGACACGGGTAGAAGAATCAAGCGCAGCGGATTTGAGCCGAAGCAGTTAGTATATCCAAAGAAAGATTAAATCAGAAATTCGAATATCGAAATGCCTCGCTGGAAACTCATAGGTCTCATCGCCACCGCGCTCATCGTGATCGCGATCCCGCTTGCCATCGTGAAGTATCATTACCGCATGGCGGCCCCGCAGGCACGCAGTGCCTCCGTGTTTGTCGGCAGCGAGAAGTGCCGCGCCTGCCACCAGCCTGAATACGAACTGTGGAAAGACTCCAACCACTATCACGCCATGGAGGTCGCGACCAAGGCGAGCGTGCGCGGGAATTTCAACGACACCACCTTTGAACACGCCGGCGTCCTCTCCCGGTTCTATCGCAAGGAGGGCAAGTTCTTCGTCCACACCCAGGGCCCGGAAGGCCGGATGGGGGATTTCGAGGTCACGCACACCTTCGGCTGGAACCCGCTCCAGCAGTACCTGATCCCGTTTCCCGGCGGTCGGATGCAGTGCCTGCCCATCGCCTGGGACGTGAAGGCCAGGCGCTGGTATCATCTCTACCCGAACCAGGCGATTGACCCGAAGGACTGGCTGTACTGGACCAACGCGGCGCAGAACTGGAACGGAATGTGCGCGACATGCCACTCCACCAACCTTAAGAAGAACTACAACGTCCAGAGCGGCACCTACCAGACCACCTGGTCGGACATCAGCGTCGGCTGCGAGGCCTGCCACGGTCCGGGGTCGCGGCATGTGAAGTGGGCCGAGCTACCCGACATGGCCCGGCCGCCGGTGCAAAACTACGAACTGCCGGTGCGCACCTCCAAGCTGAGGTCCCGCGAGGCCGTGGAACTGTGTGCGCCCTGCCATTCCCGCAGGGCGATCCTTGGGGATTTCACCCACATCGAGCCCGACCTGCTGGACACCATGCTGCCGAGCCTGCTCACGTCTGACCTCTATTTCCCCGACGGCCAGATTCTGGAAGAGGTGTACGCGTATGCCTCGTTCACGCAAAGCAAGATGTACGCACGCGATGTGCGCTGCAGCGACTGCCACAACCCCCACAGCATCAAGCGCGTGAAGGAGGGCAACGGTCTGTGCCTGCAGTGTCACCGTGCGAGCGACTACGACACCCGCCAGCATCACTTCCACAAGAAGAAAGGAGAAAAGGGCGACCCCATCAAATCCGCCGACGGCGGGGTGCTGTTCGACATCGGAACCGGTGCCGAGTGCATTCAGTGCCACATGCCCGGCCGTTATTACATGGGGGTTCATTATCGGCTGGACCACAGCATCCGGATCCCCCGGCCGGACCTCAGCATCAAGCTCGGCGTGCCCGATGCCTGCACCCGCTGCCACCGCGACAAAACCAACCGCTGGTCCGACGAAACCATCACCAAGTGGTACGGTCCGGGGCGCCGCCCCCATTACGGCGAGATCATCCAGGCCGGCCGCAACCGGCAGCCGGGTGCCGAGGAGGGCTTGATCCGCCTGGCCGAAGACCCGCTCTACCCGGTGATCGTGCGCGCCACGGCGCTGGAGCTGCTCGCCGCCTATCCCGGCGAAGCCGGCGCCGCGGCCCTTGAGCGGGCGCTGATGGACGGCGAAGCCCTGATCCGCCGCACCGCCGCCAACCATTTGCCGGTTGCGAGCCCACAACGCCACGTCCGTCTGCTGGCGCCATTGCTTTACGATCCGGTCAAGGCCGTGCGCACCGAGGCCGCAGCCCGATTGGCAGGTCCGCCAAGCCGCTTGCTCGCGGAGGACCAACTCCGCGTCTTCGAGCGGACGCTCAAAGAGTATGTCGCTTCCATGGAGTATTCCGGGGACTTCGCCTTCGGCCGTTTCAACCTGGGAAACCTCTATGTCGCCCTAAACCAGCCGCAACAAGCCATCGTCAACTTCAAGGCGGCCATCAAAATCGACGATCTGTCGTACCCGGCCAAAGTGAACCTGGCGATGCTCTACAGTCAACTGGGCCGGAACGCCGAAGCCGAGACGCTGCTGCGCGAGGTCGTCAAGGCCTATCCGGAGTTGTATGACGTTCAGTATTCGCTGGGGCTGCTGCTGGCCGAGGAAAAGAAATACATCGAGGCCGAACGGCACCTGGCGCTCGCCGCCCGCGGCATCCCCGATGGGTCCCGGGTGCACTACAACCTCGGGATTCTCTACGATTTCCTGCGCAAAGACCAGCAGGCCGAAGTGGCATTGAGCCGGGCCGTTGCGCTCGAACCGAACAACATGGACTATCTCCAGGCGCTCGCCCAGCACTACCTGAGGCGGGGAAATCTCACCGCCGCCGGCAGGATCGCCGAGCAGATGATCGCGCGGCATCCCGAAGACCGCAAGGGATCGGAGTTGAAGGAGTTCGTCAAGCGCAAAACGCCGGGGACAAACTAGAAGGAGAATTTATGGTCGAAGCACCCGCAGTCGGGTATCGGACGCAATCCCTGCCGTGCTGCGATACGCGGCTTAACCGACGATAGCGAAGGATGCTACGGCAGGCAGATGACGGCCTCGCCGATGCGCCCATCGATCCGTATTTCAAGAGGCGTTGCCCAGCGCAGCAGCTTCAGGTGGGGCGTTTCGCGGACGGGTGCGATGCGATCCAGTTTGCCCCACTCCAGGAACGACTTCGACTGGTAGGGAACCGAGAGGCAGCCGATGTTCAAGGCCGTGACATTCTGAAAGAAGTGGGTACCCTGGGCCGGTTCGGCATTGAATCCCTTCAAGCCGGCCTCGACCAGCACCCGGACTCCGGAGATCTGCGCCCAGTTGACCCCGATGCCCATCCACGGGTCCATGGAACCCCAGCGGCCGAAACCCACCAACACATAAGGCCGCTCCTCGTCGGTCAGCAGCTTGTTGAGCTCGCCGATTTCCGGTGCGATCTGCCGGGACTTGGAAATGTCGAACGTGTCGGGCTTAACGCACACGAGGTCGTGGATACCACGGTAGAAGCCGTTGCCGTGGGCGAGTTCGGAGTAGCAGAAGGCCCGCTGCCTGAGCTCTGGGGTGATCTCGATACGCTCCCAGCGTTTCTTGGCAGCCATCGGTCGCAGCTGGAGCGGGTAGAAGACGGGACGGCCCTCTTCCGGCAGGTCGCAGGCGAATTCGATCTCCACGGGGGTGCGCATGGCCTTTTCGCTGACGGTCAGCAGGTTCGACAGAAGCTCGCCCAGCTTGAGCTTGGGATCGCGCAGCACTTTCTGGAAGGTGGCGATGCGCGGGCCTTCATAGAAGAAACTGTCCACCAGCAGGCCGCTCTCGGGCTGATACACGGAGGCGAGCGGCTGCAGCACCCGTCGGGCTTCCGCCTCGGACAACGGCAGCAGTTTCAGGCGGTCCATGGTGGCGGGGTCGCGCGGGCCCTGGATGGGGGCCATGTCCAAGCCGTAGAAGTCCTTCTGAGTGAAGTACAGCCAGTCCCGCATGTTGGCGAACTGCGGCAACAGCTGGGGATACCTGGGGCAGAAACGCACGATGGGGCCACCTTCCACGACTGTTTTGCCCAGCCCCACGGCAATCTGCGCCACCCCGTCCTCCGGTTTCATATAGGAGACGGGATAAAAATTATAGGACTGCGCCACCCCGGAAAGGCTCGGGTAAAAATAGTCTCCACGACGGCCACCGCCCAGGGTTTGGATGACAACGGCCATGCGCTCATCCTCCAGGCGGTAGCTGGTCTGCCGGAAGTAGGCCCGCGCGTCTTCCCCATAAGTGGAGGCCCACACCAGCTTCACGGCGGCCAGAAGCGAGGCGAGGCGCTCTTCGACCGACGGGTCGTTGTTCGGCAGCATGTAGGTGGAATACAGCCCGGCCAGCGGCAGATGGAGGGAATCCTCCAGGATGCTCGAGGAGCGCACGGCCAAGGGCTCGCAGACGGTCTGTAGATAGGCCCGCAAATCGTGAATCATCTCATCCCGGAGCTCCCCCTTCAGAAAGCGCCGCTGGAGCTCGCTGAAAGGCATGGCTCCCCCCAGTGCGTCATCCCATAACCCGTTGTCATCCAGGAACCGTCCGAACTCGTTTGAGCAGACCACCAGCGTCGGTGGGATCTGGATCGTGATGTCGGGAAAGAGGCGGCGTATTTCAAGCCGCGACAGCAGGTAGCGCAGAAACCCGATGCCCCGCGCCTTGCCGCCGAGCGAGCCCTCGCCCTGTCGCATGAACTGGACTTCCTTGGGGTTGCGGCCGGGGATGAACCGCGTGATGACGTCGCTCTGCTTCTCGTGGAGCACCGCTTCGATCACCTGGACGAGAAAGTTGCGCAGTTCCTCGGGATCCGAAAAATCATCTGCCTGTTTCGGGTAGAGTTGCTCGGCGATCCGGATCTCGGTGCGCGCCATCATCCAATGGGAGAAATGCTGCTGTCGGCCGTGGTGGAGAATGGACTCGATCGGCACCTCCCGCAAACGGTCCAGCAACTCGCGGGGGGTGCCGGCCCGGGAAATCTCCAACCCGGCGGGCGACCGGAAGATGAAATCGCCGAACCCCATGTAATCCCGCAGAAACCGCTGCAAGTCGTCGATCAGCCGCTTGGAGTGCTTGTCGATGAAGTAAGTCCCCAGCGCAAGCGCCCGGGGGCGGTTTTCTTCCGGCTCGGCGGACTGGATGCAGATCGGCAGTTCGCGATCCTCCCGGCGCAGCATGCGCACGAGTTCGAAGCCGGCGCCGTCCTCCGGGCGGCCGGCCTTGGAGAACCGCACATCGGTAACGACGCCCAGGATGTAAGGCCGGTAGCGCCGATAGAGGTCGACGGCTTCCTCGAGGCTGTCAGCCAGGACGATTTTAGCGCGGGAACGCATTCGCAGCTGCTTGTGCAGCAGGTTCAAGCCCTCGTCGATCACCCGACGGGTGAGCCGCATGATGGCGGTGTAGATGGCGGGCAGGATCGTGGAATAATGGGCGATGGAGTCCTCCACGAGCAGGACCACCCTCACGCCGCCGACGCGGGTGTCGTGGTCGACATTGGCCCGGTCCTCGAAATACTTGATGATGGCCACCAGCAGGGTGGGGTCGTTCTGCCACAGAAAAATGCGATCCACGCCGTGATGCATGGTAGTGTCCGACAGCCGCGGCAGGGACGACGGGTCGGTGGCCAGGATCGTCACCGGCAGCTCCGGGCGGACCGCCTTGACCTTGAGCGCCAGTTCAACGGCGAGTTCCCGCTCCTCGTGCACAATGGCCACCACGAGGTCGATTTTTTCCCCGCAAATGACTTCCAACGCCCGCTCCACGCTGGACACCTTGCGGATCCGGGGCACGGTGGAGAGCCCCCGGTCGGCGTATTGCTGCCAGAGACGTTCCTCGAGAGTGCCGTCTTCCTCCAGGATATAGGCGTCGTAAACACTGGAGACCAGAAGGATCTCCCGGATGCGGTTGGCCATCAGGGAACGGAAGGTATCGAAACGGTGCTGGATGTCATCGATATCCAACATGGGGCAACCTCCTATCGTGCCCGGCTCTTTTATGCCGCCAATCCCGGAGCAAAGCAAGTGTTGTTCCAGTCCGTTGCCGCGATCATGCCGATCCCCGCCGGGTCAGGATTCCAACACCGCTGCGCCGGCTGGCACGGGCTGTCCAGCGGCTCGGCAGGAGTGGGGCAAAACACCCCGCCGGGTAAAAACACCCCGGAATCCGCTTGCGAAACGAAAGCCGGCGCTCACCGCTCACCGGCGGGATGCCGGTTTTGGATTCTCAATAAAATCAACGCATCTCGCGCTGCGCCGCTGGACACCGCTCGTGTTTTCAGCGCTGGCACAACACCTGCATTTGAGCACCGGCGTGAAGACAGCCTTCATGGGTTTAAAAATCCGGGGGAACCCGACGAAAGCAAGGAGTCAGCGATGGCAACCAGAACGTACAAGGTGAATTCGGTTGGAGAAGCGAAAGTGGAAGAGTCGCACGATGAGGCCGGGGCTCTCATGGAGAAGCTGCTCGACGCCAGCCTTTGCTCCAATTGCCGCAATCAGAGCGACTGCGTGTTTTTCATGAAAGCCGACGAACCCGTCATAGCGTGTGAAATGTATGAATGCGGATCTTCTTCCAAACCCTGGCTGTCTCTGGTAAGAGGGAGGCTGGCGGCGGCAGTCGACGCGCTTGCTGAAGAAGACGACCCGATGGGCTTGTGCGCCAATTGCGACAACCTGAAGGTTTGCCAAATGCCCAAGCCTCAAAGCGGGGTCTGGAATTGCGAGGAATACTGCTGAAAAACCTGCACCTGTTCGCGGCAAACCCGGGGGGCGCATGCTGCGCCCCGGGTTTATCTTGTACAGGCGGTAAGAATTGAAGAACCCTGCAGCAAGCTGCAGGGAATCTTCCACCGTAAGGACTGCGGTCTTTTTTATAATTCGCTCGCATTCCCCGCCGCAAGCGGCGGGGAATGCGCTCGCTGTCCGGTTCAACCGATGAGAGGATCTTATGATGACAAAAACATTCAACGCGTTTGAGATGGCCCAGGCACAGTTCGACCGGGTAGCCGACATGCTGGGTCTGGAGCAAGGGGTCCGGGAGCTTCTGCGCTGGCCCATGCGGGAGTACCATTTCACGATCCCGGTACGCATGGACAATGGCGCGGTGAGCGTTTTCAGGGGGTTTCGCGTGCAGCACAACGACCTGCGCGGCCCGGCCAAGGGGGGCATTCGTTTCCATCCCCAGGAGACGGTGGACACGGTGCGCGCCCTGGCGACGTGGATGACGTGGAAGTGCGCCCTGGCGGACATCCCGCTGGGAGGCAGCAAGGGTGGGGTGATCTGCGACCCGCGCAAGTTATCCCCCCGCGAGCAGGAGCAGATCTGCCGCGGGTGGGTGCGCCAGGTGTTCAAAAACGTGGGGCCGGTTTTGGACGTGCCGGCGCCGGACGTCATGACCAACAGCCAGCACATGCTCTGGATGCTCGACGAGTACGAGACGCTGGCCGGCGGCCATTACCCGGGGTTCATCACCGGCAAGCCGGTCGGGATGGGCGGCTCTTTCGGGCGCACGGAGGCCACCGGTTTCGGAGTGATGTTCTGCGTGCGCGAGGCGGTCAAACGCCTGCGCCGCGAGCTGCAAGGGATGACCGCGGCGTTCCAGGGCTTCGGGAACGTGGCGCAGTATGCCGTGCGGTGGTTCGCTCAGGCCGGCGGGAGAGCCGTGTGCGTTTCCTGCTGGGACGGCCGCGACAACGTGGCCTACACCTATCGAAAAATGGACGGCGTGGACCCGGACTTCCTGGTCTCCATCACGGACAGCTTCGGCGCCATCGACAAGCGCCGGGCCGTGGAGGCGGGCTACGACGTTCTGCCCGGAGAGGAGTGGATCACACAGCCGGTGGACATCCTGATTCCCTGCGCCTTGGAGAACCAGATCAATGCCCAGACCGTCTCCGACATTGCCGACACCGTGGTGCTGATCGCCGAGGCGGCCAACGGCCCGACCACCCCGGAAGCCGACCCCGTGTTGAAGGCGCGCGGGATTTATGTTATACCGGACTTCCTCTGTAACGCCGGAGGGGTGACATGCTCCTACTTCGAGCAGGTTCAGGCGAACATGAACTATTTCTGGGAGAAGGACGAGGTTCTCAAGCGCCTGGACGCGAACATGACCAGGGCCTTCCTGTCCATGGCCGACTTGGCCGAAAAGCGCGGCGTCTATATGCGGGATGCCGCTTACATGATCGCCGTCGAACGGGTCGCCCAGGCGGCCCGACTGCGCGGACGCGCCTGAATTTCGGCAATCAACATGTGAGAACGGGGCGAAGCGGCCGAGCTGGCCGCTTCGCCCTTTTTTGCGATACTGCTCGCTGCCGTGGCGGTTGTCGCCCATGCTGACCGCTAAGCAGCCAGCCGCCCGCAAGCGTCCCGCCGAACGGCTGTCCGGCAGAACCTATAAGGACTACCGCCGGGCCTTCGACCGGATCATATCG
>DATITS010000335.1:0-4276 GCA_035467535.1 Desulfobacterales bacterium | reverse complement strand
GAGAGGAACAGGGGATATGCCGCACGTCATCGTAAAGCTTTACCCCGGACGCACCGAGGATCAGAAAAAGCGCTTGGCGGATGCCATCGTCCGCGACGTCGTGGACATCGCGAAATGTGCAGAGAAATCGGTCTCGGTGGCCATCGAAGAAGTCCACCCCGACGACTGGACCGATAAGGTTTACAAACCCGACATCCTGAACAGCGCGCACACGCTTTACAAGGAGCCGGGTTACAACCCGCTTCAATAACAAAGAACAATCGGGGTATTGAAAATCAAGCATCAGGCCGTCAGCCAAGGCAGATAGAAGCGTGAGGCAAGAGGCTTGAGGCTCAAAAAAATCAGCCGTCGTCAGCCAGGCTTCCAGCTTCGAGCCTCCAGCTTCCAGCAGATTGCATGTGAGCATTTACAAAAGCCGCACAAAACCGGATCACCGCGCGAGGCGCGGTTTTTCAACACCCTGATAAATACGGGAGGCTCTTTATGTGGTACTTCACCTGGATCCTGGGCGTGCTGCTCGCCTGCGCCTTCGGCATCATCAACGTGATGTGGATGGAATCCGAGGAGATGCTGGGCCGGGACAAGGACTGATTCAGCAGCACGTTCTGCCGTTGATAATCTGGAGCACTTCCCGGGCGATCTCCAACTCCTCGTTGGTGGGGATGACGAGAACTTTCACCCGGCTTCCGGCGGCCTGGATTTCACGCGGCCGGTTCCCGGCGGCCGCGTTCGTGGCCGGGTCCAAAACGATCCCGAACCCGGCGGCAGCTCCCAGACCGTCACACGCCATCCAACGCACATCCGGCGAGTTCTCGCCGATGCCGGCAGTGAACACCAATACGTCCAACCCGCCCATGGCGGCCGCATAGGAGCCGATGTATTTCTTGATGCGGTAGCAGAAGGCCTGCAGGGCAACGGCGGCCTGGGGATTGCCTGCATCCCGGGCCGCCAGGATGTCGCGCAGGTCGTTGCTGCCGGTCTCGGCCAGGCCCAGCATCCCGCTCTGCTTGTTGAGCAGATCGTTCATGGCGCCGATGCCGAGCTGCCGGTGTTCCATGAGGTGTAGCACCGCGGCCGGGTCGATATCGCCGCAGCGGGTGCCCATGATCAGCCCTTCCAGCGGCGTGAACCCCATGCTCGTGTCGATGCTCTGACCGTCCTTCACCGCGGCCATGCTGCAGCCGTTCCCCAAATGGCAGGTGATCAGGCGCAGCCCGGCGAGTGGAAGGCCGAGAAACCGCGCGGCCTCTTCGGCCACGTATTTGTGGCTGATGCCGTGGAATCCGTAGCGCCGGATGCGGTCCTCGCGGTAGAACCGGTACGGCAGCCCGTAAAGAAACGCATGGGCGGGGATGGTGGCGTGGAAGGCCGTGTCAAAAACGGCGACCTGCACGGCATCGGGGATGTGCCGCTCGCTGGCCTCAATGCCTTTCAGGTGATGCGGGTTGTGCAGCGGCGCGAAACGGGCACATTCGTTCAGGTAGGCTTTGACGTCGGCATCGACCACGACCGGATGGGTCAGCTTCTCGCCGCCGTGCACCACACGGTGGCCGACCGCTTGCACCTGTCGGATGTCTTTCAAAACCCCGTGCGCCGGATGGGTCAGAGCGCAGACGATTTCACCCACGGCCGCATCCGCGTTGGCGACGACGACGGAGGTTTCCGAGCGGTGCCCCTGTTGGTTGCGATACGAGAGCCGGGTGCCGTCGCAGCCGATGCGCTCGACAATCCCGCCGGCAAGCGCGGTCTGCGCGTCCGGGCCGAAGAGGGTGAACTTGACCGACGAACTGCCGGCGTTGATGACCAGAAATGCCATCTTGCGCTGATGTCCTATTTGTATTGGCCGGAGACTCACACGTCGGCCGAAGCGATCTTTTTCCGGCCGGCGGACCGTTGCCTCTTTTGTTTCGGGTTTCCGGCAGCGTCCCGTGCAGCTTTGGCCTCTCGGCCACCCGTGTTTTCCGGGTAATAAAAACGGCGGATGTATTTCTCCTGAGACTCGAAGGACCAGTGCACGTTCTGCCAGACATTCACGGCCGCGGCGCGGTCGCCCGTTCCAAAGGCATCGATCAGCCGGTCGTGGTCGCGACAGTTGCTGAGCTCCCACTCTTTGATGTAGCCGCGGCGCGGGAAATCGTAAAGGCGCCGCTTCATCGGCATGATGATGCGTTTCATGGTGGAATTGTGGGACAGCTCCAGGAACACGTCGTGAAAGAGCAGGTTCTGCTGGTAGTAAGCCTGGTAGTCTTCGCGTTTCAGCGAGACCCGCAAGGCGGCGTTCAGCCATTTCATTTTCTCGATGTGAATGGGCTGGATGTTGTCGAAGACGGACAGAATAGCCGCCGCCTCCAGAGCGCCGATGATTTCGTAACAGCTGCGGATCTCTTCGACCGTCAAGCGGTTCACAAACACGCCGCGGCGGGGGGATATGGTGACGAACCCCTCGGTGTCCAGCTGCAGAAGTGCATCCCGCAGCGGGGTCTTGCTGATGCCCAGTTCCTGGCTGATCCCGTTCAGGTTGATCGCCATCCCGGGGGTCAATTTCCCCCGGGACAGCTCCTCGCGAATGTAATCATAAACCTGCTCGCGCAGTGACTTGGAGTTGATGATCATCCTTTTACCGCCGCCAATCTATTTTTGGTAATCCGCATCGCAGATCGCCAGGTTCCGATCGATGACGTCGAGACCGAAGTCGAGTTCCTCGGTAGTGATCGCCAGCGGCGGGCTGAACGTGATGACCGAGGCTCCGCCGGGCATGATGTACACCCCTTCTTCCATGCACTTTCCCAGGAATTTCATTTTCGAGGTCGCCGGCCGCGGCGGCTCCATGAGCGCCTCGTGGATCGGCTCCTTGCTCTGGCGGTTCTTGACGATCTCGATCCCGCAGAACAGCCCCTTGCCCCGCACTTCGCCGATGCAGGGGTGCTTCTCCTGAAGCGCTTTCAGCTTATTCATCAAATACGCGCCGGTTTTGGCAGCCTTGTCGATGAGGTTGTCCTGCTGGTAGGCTTCAATCGTCGCCACGGCCGCCGCCATGGACAGGGCATGACCCGAATAGGTGTGTCCGTGCAGGTACGGCTGGGTCTCGAACCTCTCCGCGAGCCACGGCCGCACGACGGTTGCGCCCAACGGCACCGCGCCCGAGTTGATGCCCTTGGCCAGGGTCAGGATGTCCGGCACCACCCCCCAGTTGTCCATACCGAACCACTTCCCGGTCCGGCCGAAAGCGGTCATGATTTCGTCGGCAATCAGCACGACTTCATACTTGTCGCAGATGGCCCGCACCATCGGCCAGTATTCATCCGGGGGTACGATTATCCCGCCGGCGCCGAAAATCGGCTCGCCGATCACGGCGGCCACGCGCCGGGCGCCGCCCTCCAGCCGGATTACATCCTCGACATGCTTGGCGCACTGGATGTCGCACGACGGATAGGTCGCCCCGAAGTGGCAGCGGTAACAGTAGGGCGGCAGGATGTGCGCGGCGCCCGGCACGGCCGGCTCGGCGCACCAGTTGCGGTAGTCGGCTGAAACCGCCATGGCCCCCATGGTCGACCCGTGGTAGGATCGCCAGCGGGAGAGCACCTTCTGTTTGCCGGTCGCCCACCGGGCGATCTTGATGGCGCCCTCGTTGGCCTCCGTGCCGCCCGTGGAGAAGAACGACTTCTTCAAGTCGCCCGGCGTCACTTCCGCCAGAAGCTTGCCGAGCCGCGCCTTGGGCTCCGTGGCCCACTGGGAGTTGACGCTCGGCAGCAACGCGGCCTGCTTGGCAATGGCCGCATTCACCCGGTCGTCGCAGTGCCCCAGGTTGGTGAAAACGAATTGGGAGGTCAAGTCCAGGTACTTTCGGCCCTCCTTGTTGTAGACCCAGCAGCCTTTGGCCTTTGCCGCCACGAAGGGATTCAATCCCTTCTGCGTGGTCCATGGGGTCAGGACATACTCGGCCTCGTACTTTCGGATCGTCTCCGCATCAAGCCCTTCTTTCTGAACTGTGTCGGACATGTTCACTCTCCTCGGTGGTCGTTTTGCTCTATTGGGACTTAAAACAGCGTCTCGGCCCTGTATAGATAACCAGGGCTTGCTTCGCGCCAAAATTAGTCTCTCTCCAGCGGCATGCCATTGTCACACCACGCCCTGATCCATCATGGCGTCGACGACTTTCAGGAACCCGGCGATGTTGGCACCGACCACATAGTTGCCCGGGTGCCCATACTGCGCCGCGGCGTCCATGGCCGCCTTGTGAATGCTCTTCATGATCATCTGCAGCCGCTTGTCGACC
>DATITS010000334.1:0-7398 GCA_035467535.1 Desulfobacterales bacterium | reverse complement strand
GCTCTCGTCGCGCAGGCGCCGCAGCAGGGCGGTGATCGGGATCTTGACCGGGCAGACCTCCTCGCAGGCCCCGCACAGGCTCGAAGCGGTGATGAGCGGTGCGGCCTTCTCCAGCCCCTCGACCTGGGGGTTGAGGATCTTGCCGATCGGCCCGGGATAGACAAAGCCGTAGGCGTGGCCGCCGATGCGGGTGTAGACCGGGCAGTGGTTCAGGCACGTGCCGCAGCGCACGCACTGCAGGGTCTGGCGCAGCTGGCGGTCGGCGTAGATCCGTGAGCGGCCGTTGTCCAGGATGACCAGGTGGACTTCCTGCGGGCCGTCCTTCTCCCCCGGTCGCCGCGGCGACGTAATCAGGTTCACATACGTGGTGACGAGCTGCCCGGTGGCCGAGCCGGTCAGAAGCCGCAGCAGGGGCGGCAGGTCCTCGAGCTTTTCGACCACTTTTTCGAGCCCCATCACAGCGATATGGACTGCGGGCAGGGTCGTGCACATGCGGCCGTTGCCCTCGTTTTCCACCAGGCACAGGGTCCCGGTCTCGGCCACGGCGAAGTTGACGCCGCTCACTCCCACGGCGGCTTCGTAAAACCGGCGGCGCAGGGTGCGGCGCGCAATGGCGTTGAGCTCGGCCACCTCCTCGGTGTAGGGCGTGCCCGGCAGCTTCTCGTGGAAGATCCGCGCGATCTGGCTTTTGTTCTTGTGGATGGCCGGGACGATAATATGGGAGGGGGTCTCGCCGTTCAACTGGATGATGAACTCGCCGAGGTCGGTTTCGATGGGCTCGACGCCGTGGGTGGCGAGGTACGCGTTCAGGTGCATCTCCTCGGACACCATGGACTTGCCCTTGACCACCCCGGTCGCACTGTGGGCGTTGACGATGTCGAGCACGATGCGGTTGGCCACGGCGGGGGTCTCGGCCCAGTGCACGCGGATCCCGTTGCGGGTGCAGTTGGCCTCGAGCTCTACCAGGAGCTCCGGCAGCCGGCTCAGGGCGCGCTGCTTGATGGCCTGGCCGCGCGCGCGCAACTGCTCGGTTTCAGCCGCATCGCTGAAGACGGCCTTGCGCTTCATGATGAAGTTGCCCATGGCGAAGGAAAAATTCTTGCGCAGCTGGTCGTCGGCGAGCGCGCGCTCGGCGCTCTGCTCGAAACTCTCAGTCCCCGTCATGGGTCCTCTCCCAGATGAACTCCGCCAGGTGCCGGCCGGAGACGGGAAGCCCCCGGTGGGCGATGGCGCCGGTGATGTTCAGCAGACAGCCGCAGTCGCCCGCAATTACCTGCGGCGCACCGGTCGCCAGGATGTCTTCCACCTTGTCGTGCACCATGGCGCCCGAGATGGCCGGGTGCTTGACGGCGAAGGTGCCGCCGAATCCGCAGCATTCGCGCTCGCGCTCGAGCTCCACCAGTTCGACGTTCGAAAGCTGCCGGATCAGGCTCTTGGAGTCCTCGATCACCTGCATCTCCCGCAGGGCGTGGCAGGAGGAGTGCCAGGTGACTTTCAAGGGGTCGCCGCGGTCCGCGAGCCGCACGCCGAGCACCCGCACCATGAACTCGGACCACTCGACCACGCGGGCGGCGAACCGCTCGGCCGCTTCCTGGTCCGTTGCACCGGCAAAGAGCGTCGGGTAGTGGTGCTTCATCATCCCGGCGCAGGAGCCGGAGGGCACCACGATGGGGATCTCTTCCGGGAAGGCCCGGATCTGCCGGCGGGCGACGGTCCGGGCTTCTTTGGGAAAGCCGGAGTTGTAGGCCGGCTGCCCGCAGCAGGACTGGCTGCCGGGAAAGATCACCCGCACGCCTTCGCGCTCGATCAGCCGGATGGCGGCCAGGCCGGCCTCGGGGTAGAACGAGTCGATCAGGCAGGTTCCGAAGAAATAGGCTCGCGAGGGTTTCAAGGATTCAGGGGTCATGTCGATACGCTCACGTTGTCGAAATCCGGTCGTCGTATGGCTGAACGGCCAGCCCGTCTTGTTTAACCCTGCGGTTCATGATAGCAAAGGGCTAACACAATCGCACGTGAAAAGAAAGCCAAAAACCGAAGCCGTGAGGAGCGTTTGCGCATGCAGAAAAAAATTCTGTTGGCCGTCGACGGTTCCACCCCCGCCCGCCAGGCCGTCGACTATGCCGGTCGGATGAACGATCTTATCCGGGGGCTCACCGTCACCCTCCTCCATCTCCAGCCGCCGATCTCCCAATTTCTGCTGGACGAAGCCAAGCGCAGCGGCCGGGCCCAGGCCGAATTGAACAAGATCGCGGCCCGCAACGCTGAGGCCTCACGCGGGTTGCTCGCCAGCTACCGGGAAACGTTGATCCGGGCCGGTCTGGCGGAGCAGTCGGTCGAACCGGCAACCCAGCCGCACAACCAGGGCCTGGCCAAGGACATTCTCGACTACGCCCAAAACGGCCTGTTCGATGCCATCCTGGTCGGGCGTCGGGGCCTATCCGCGGTGCAGCAGATGTTCATGGGCAGCGTCTCGGCGCACCTGATCGAAAACTCGCCGGTCACCCCGGTCTGGCTGGTGGACGGGAACGTGCGCTCGACGCGCGTGATGGCGGCCGTCGACGGCTCCGAGAGCGCCCTGCGGGCCGTGGACCACATGGCCTTCATGCTCTCGGGCAACCCCGATGTCCGGTTTTGTTTTTTCCATGTGACGCCCCGGCTCAAGGACTACTGCGAAATCGATTTCGGCGCGGAAGCGGGCGGCGGTTTGGAGACACTCATCGCCCAGGGAGACCAGCACTGCATGGATGATTTTTTTCCCGCGGCGCTGGCAAAACTCCGTGAGGCGGGCTTCCGCGAGGAACAGATTGAAACCCGGACCGACACGACGCTGCTCAGCGTCGGCGAGACGATCCTCGAGGCCGCGCGGGAGGGGGGCTTCGGCGCCATCGTCATGGGTCGTCGCGGGATGAACAAATCCTTTTTCGGCGGGAAGGCATCCTATAGCGTAAGCCATAAGCTTTCCGATGCGGCCCTGTGGCTGGTGCCGTAAAGACAAAAAGGGGTCCAGGGGTCGAGGGTTCACGTCAGTGGTGTTGTGCGCTTGACGTCACGAGGCTGGTTCATGAAACCCGTTAAAGAGGTTCTGCACTTTTTCACCCGAGGCATCATCCTGGCGTTGATTGTCATGATGATCCTGATCGTCATGGGCTATCACCCGCGGGGCCGGCTGGAAGAGGCCATCATCGGCAGCGTCAGCCGCAGCGTGCTGCGCCGCAGCAAGGTGCCGGTGCTGCTGGTGCGCCTGCCGGAGCAGGTGGACTAAATGAACTGCCCATGGGCCGTTCATTTAATACTTTACTTTTTCGTGCCGGTTAACGCGAGCGTTTGGCAGCCTGCGTACATGTCAGATTCCACGCTTCATGTTCGCCACCCGTACCCAGCCACGGTGAATATCGTCTCTTGCAGTTGAATTCATGCCTGACCGGCGAAATGACACGCCGCCCAGTGCTGGTCGCGGATCTCGGTGAGCTCCGGTTCGCGCTCGGCGCACACACTCTCGGCGTAGTGGCAACGGGGGTGGAAACGGCAGCCGGGCGGCGGGTCGATGGGGCTGGGGACATCTCCCTTGAGGATGATTCGGCCTGCGCGCTGCAGGGACGGGTCGGGCACCGGCACGGCCGAGAGCAGTGCCTGGGAATAGGGGTGGAGCGGTTCGCGGTAGAGGTCACGGCTGGGGGCGATTTCGACGATCTTTCCCAGGTACATGACCGCCACGCGGTCGCTCACGTGCTCGACGACGCTCAGGTCGTGGGAGATGAAGAGATAGGTCAGGCCGAACTCGCTCTGGAGGTCCTTGAGCAGGTTGATGACCTGGGCCTGGATCGAGACGTCCAGGGCCGAGACCGCCTCGTCGCAGACGATCAGCTTGGGCTTGAGGGCGAGCGCCCGGGCCATTCCGATGCGCTGGCGCTGCCCGCCGGAGAACTGGTGCGGGTAGCGCCGCATGTGCTCCCGGCGCAGCCCCACCACCTCCAGCAGTTCCAGCACCCGTGCCTCCCGTTCCAGGCGGCTCTTCACCCCGTGGACCAGCAGCGGCTCACCGACGATGTGGCTGACGGTTTTGCGGGGGTTCAGGGAGGAGAAAGGGTCCTGGAAGACGATCTGCATCTCCCGGCGCAGGGCCTGCATGTCGTGCTTGGAATATCCCAGGATGCTGCGGCCCTGAAAAAGGACATCACCGGAGGTCGGCTCCTCCAGGCGCAGGATGGCCCGGCCGAAGGTGGTCTTGCCGCAGCCGGACTCCCCCACCAGGCCGAGGGTCTCGCCCTCGCGGATCGCCAGACTGACCCCGTCCACGGCCTTGACCGCGGCGGTCTGCTTCATGAACACTCCGCCCCGGATCGGGAAGTGCTTGACGACGTTGCGGGCCTCGAGCAGCGGCTGCGCATGTGCGCTCGTGTCAGGCATACTTCAGGCACCTCACGTGGTGGTTGTCGCCGACCGCGACCATGGCGGGAGCGACCTTCCGGCAGTCGTCGAACACATCCGGGCAGCGGTCACTGAAGAGGCAGCCCTCCGGCAGGCGCAGCAGGGAGGGCACCACCCCGGGGATGGTCCGCAGCCGGCTGCCCGGCACGTCCCGGCCCAGCACCGGGATCGACCCCAGCAGCCCCACCGTGTACGGGTTGCGGGGGTCGGCAAAAAGGGTCCGGGCGGCGGCGATCTCCATGACCCGGCCGGCGTACATGACCGCGACCTGCTGGGCCATTTCGGCGATCACGCCAAGGTCGTGGGTGATGAAGAGGATCGCGGCTCCGGTCTCGGCTTTGAGTTTGTTCATGAGATCCAGGATCTGGGCCTGGATGGTGACGTCGAGCGCGGTCGTCGGCTCATCGGCGATCATCAGCTTCGGGTTGCCGGCGAGCGCCATGGCGATCATCACCCGCTGGCGCATGCCGCCGCTCATCTGGTGCGGGTAGTCGAAGAGCCGCTTTTCCGGCGCCGGAATGCCCACCAGTTTGAACACGTCCACCACGCGCTCAGCGGCCGCCTTGCGCGAGAGCCTGTCGTGCAGCCGCAGGACCTCCCCCACCTGGTCGCCGACCGGGAAGGTCGGGTTGAGGGAGGTCATGGGTTCCTGGAAGATCATGGAGATGCGTTTGCCGCGGATGCGGCGCATCCGGGCTTCCGAGAGCGTGAGGAGGTCCTGCCCTTCGAAGAGGACCTGCCCGCCCGCGATTTTCCCGGGCGGCTCCGGGATGAGGCGGATGATGGAGTGGGCGGTGACACTCTTGCCGCAGCCGGACTCGCCCACCAGCCCGAGGGTCTGACCGGCGGGGATCGACAGGCTCACGTCGTCCACCGCCTTGGCCGTGAAGCCGCGCACCTGGAAGTGCGTCCGGAGGTTGCGGATGTCCAGGAGGGGTTCGGCCGCCATGGCGTCAATCCCTCAGCCGCGGGTCGAGCGCGTCCCGCAGGCCGTCGCCCAGGAGGTTGAACCCGAGCACGGCCCCGAGGATGGCCAGCCCCGGGAAGGTCATGACCCAGGAGGCCCTCAGGATCAGGGCGCGGCTGCGGGCGATGTCGGCTCCCCACTCGGGGGTCGGCGGCTGGGCCCCCAGCCCCAGGAAGCTCAGGGCCGCGGCGTCCAGAATGGCCGAGGCGAAGCTCAGGGTGGTCTGCACGATCAGCGGCCCCATGCAGTTCGGCAGGATCGCTACAAAAATGATCCGCAGGTCGCGCGCGCCGATGGCCCGGGCGGCCGTGACGTAGTCCTTTTCGCTCTCTTCCAGAACGCTCGCGCGCACGATGCGCGCAAAGCGCGGCACGTAGGTGATGGCGATGGCGAGCATGGCGTTCTGCAGGCTCGGCCCCAGGTAGGCCACGACCACGATGGCGAGCAGGATGTAGGGAAACGACAGGATGATGTCGATCCCGCGCATGACGATGTCGTCGAGCCGGCCCTTGTAGTAGCCGGAGATGCTGCCGATGATCGTGCCGCAGCAGAAGGCCAGGCCGACACTGACCAGTGCGACCAGCAGCGAGACCCGGGCGCCGTAGATGATGCGCGAGAGGATGTCGCGGCCGAGATCGTCGGTGCCGAGGATGTTCTTCGTGGAGCCGCCCTCGCCCCAGGCCGGCGGCTTGAGCTGGTCGTAGAGGGAGACCTCGATCGGGTCGTGCGGGCTGAGGGCCGGGGCGAAAATGCCGCAGAGCATGAAGACGATGATGACGACGAGCCCCGCCACGGCGGTCCGGTTCCGCCATAGCTGCGAGAGCTGGTCGAGCATCGGGTGCCGGTCTTCGGGGTGTTTCGAAGTCATGTCGTCTGCCGAATCTCTTACGACCTGCGGTTTTGAATTGAATTGTTTAGGCCTGTCGAGCGAAGTTTAAAGGTTGAAGTTCAATGTTTAAAGAATGAAATCTCCCCTGCAGCTTGCTGCGGGGGAGATTTCATTTCACACTGATCCTCGGATTGATCACGGCGTACAGCACGTCGACGCCCAGGTTGATGATCACAAACAACCCGGCGATAAAGAGGGTGCCGTTCTGGATCACCATGTAGTCGCGCTGCATCACGGCGTCGTACATCCACTTGCCGACCCCCGGCCAGGCGAAGATGGTCTCGGTCAGAATGGCGCCGCCCAGGAGCACGCCGAACTGCAGCCCGATGGTGGTGACCACCGGGATCAGGGCGTTGCGCAGGGCGTGTTTGAAGATCACCTTGAACTGGGAAAGCCCCTTGGCCTTGGCCGTCTTGATGTAGTCCTGGCGCAGCACCTCCAGCATGGAGGAGCGTGTCATGCGGGCCACGATGGCGGTCGGGATCGTGGAGAGCGTGAAGGCCGGCATGATGAGGTGCCAGACAACGTCCCGCAGGGCCTTCCAGTTCTGTCCCAGGATCGCGTCGATGATGTAAAAGTTGGTGACGACCTCCAGATCCACGCCCACGCTCAGCCGTCCGGAGATGGGGAGCCACCCGAGGTTTACGGAAAAAATGAGCATGAACACCAGGCCCAGCCAGAAAATGGGCATGCTCACCCCGGCCAGGGCGCCCAGCATGCTCAGGTAGTCGAAGGCGGAGTACTGCTTGGTGGCGGAGATGATGCCGAGGAGCATGCCCAGGGTGCAGCTGATCATCAGGGCCGTGACGGACAGCTCGATGGTAGCGGGAAAGCGCTGCCGGATCTCGATCCAGACCTTCTGGCGGGTCCAGATGGTCTCGCCCAAATCCAGCGTGACCACGCGCTTGAGGAACAGACCGTATTGGACGTAAAGCGGTTTGTTCAGCCCCAGGTGATCCCTTAAGTTTTTCAGGGCTTCGTCCGAGGCGCGCTCGCCCAGCAGAAGCTCGGCGGGGTCCCCGGGGGTGAGGTGGAGCATGAAGAAAATAATGATGGACACCCCCAGGAGGGTCGGGATGAGGATCAGGACTCTGCGGAGGATGTAAGCGGCCAT
>DATITS010000333.1:0-2976 GCA_035467535.1 Desulfobacterales bacterium | reverse complement strand
GGCCGAGGGCCGGGTGTACATCACCGATGCGTGGTGGCTCGTGACGCTGCCGGGGCTGGCCATCATGCTGACCATTCTCTCGATCAATCTCCTGGGCGACGGTTTGCGGGATGCGCTGGACCCGCGGCTCAGAAACATCTCAGGCTGATTTCGAAAGGAGCATCTCTCAATGAAAGCACTCGTGCTCGGCTTAGGCCTTCAAGGCAAAGCCGTCGTCCACGACCTCGAACACAGCCCGGCCATAACGCAGATCGTGGCCGCGGACATCGCGGCCGACAAGGCCCGGGCCTACACCGCGCAGAAGGGCTACCGTAAAGTGCGGGTCGTGCCGTTGAATGCGGCACAGCCGGAACTTCTGGAGCAGCTGGTGCGGGAGGCCGCCCCCCACGTGGTGATCTGCATGCTGCCGCCGGACTTCCAGCCGGCTGTCGCCCGGGCCGCGATCGGTGCCGGAGTGCCGTTTGTCAGCTCCAGCTACGCCGGTTCCCTTCCGGAGCTTAACGGGCTGGCACAGGCAAAGGGCGTCACCGTTCTGCCCGAGATGGGCATGGACCCCGGGATCGACCTGATCCTGGGCCGGCTGGCCGTCGATGAGCTGGACGTGGTGCATGGCATGCGTTCTTACGGCGCCGGGCTGCCGGAGCCGGCCTGCGCCGCCGACAACCCCATCCATTACAAGATCACCTGGACCTTCGAGGGCGTTCTCAAGGCGTACATGCGCCCGGCCCGCTTCCTGAAGGACGGCCAAGAGACTGCGATTCCCGGCGGCCGGATCTTCCGCAGGGAGAACGGCCACATCCTGAACGTCCCGGGTGTGGGCGCCCTGGATGCCTATTACAACGGGGACGCCATGCACTACATCGATCTCTTCGGCCTGGGCTCTAAACTCAGGGAGATGGGCCGCTTCGCCATGCGCTGGCCGGGCCACAACCAGTTCTGGGACGTGATGGCCGAATTGGGCTTCCTGGACGAGGCCCGGACCCGGGTGGGGGATACCGAGATCTCACCGCGCCGGTTTGTCGTGGAGCATCTCACGCCCAGGCTCCAGTTCCGGGACAGCGAGCGGGACATGGTCGTCATCCGCGTGGAGGCCTGGGGATTGAAAAAGAACCAACCGCTGCGGGTCGCCTATGAACTGATCGACTACCGGGATCTCGCCACCGGTCTTTTCGCCATGAACCGCACGGTCGGGTTCACCAGCAGCATCGCCGCCCAGCTGATCCTGGCCGGCAAGGTTCGGAAGACGGGTGTGCTCACCCCGGTCCGCGATGTGCCGGCCCTGGAAGTGGTGCGCGAGTTGGAGAAACGCGGCATGAAGGTCCACCGCCGCGTGGAATGAGATGAGAAGACGCTTGATTCCGTAAACGGTTTCTATTTCAACCCCTTGAGGCATGAGTAATTACCAAGAAAGGAACTTTATGAGAGTGGGTGTCAGAAGCGAAGACAAAAGCCGTTGGGAGCGCCGGGTGCCGCTGGTGCCCGCCGACCTTACAGCGCTCAGAGATGCCGGCATCGATGCCGTGGTGCAGACCAGCACCCACCGGGCCTTTGCCGATGACGAGTTCGCTCAGGCCGGCGTGTTTGTCCAAAAAGATCTGAGCGACTGCCAGGTCATCATCGGCATCAAGGAAATCCCTTCGGCCAAGCTGGAGGAGGGAAAGGTGTATCTCTTCTTTCCCCATGTCATCAAGGGGCAGCCGGCCAACATGCCCATGCTGCAGCGCCTGATGGAGCTGAAGGCCACACTGGTGGACTACGAGCGCATCGTGGACGAGAAAAACCGCCGCCTGATTTTCTTCGGCCGCCACGCCGGCTTGGCCGGCATGGTCAACACGCTGTGGTCGCTCGGCAAACGGCTGGAAGTCGAAGGCATCCCGTCCGCCTTCAGCCGCCTGAAACAGGCCCGCGCCTATGCCGACCTGTCGGGCGCCCGGGAGGATCTGGGAAGGATCGCCGCGCGTATCGCCGCCGACGGGGTCCCCGAGGCGGTTCACCCCCTGGTGGTCGGCTTCACCGGGTACGGCAACGTGTCCCGGGGCGCCCAGGAGATCCTGGACCTCCTGCCGACCCGCACGATTACCCCCGCCGAGCTCGATCGCATGGCGCACGACCGCAGCCGGGACGCCCGGGTGATCTACAAGGTCGTGTTCAAGGAGGCGGACATGGTCGAACCGCTGGACGGGGGCAATGGTTTTGACCTGGATGATTACTTTCGCAGGGGTGCCGACGGGTATCGCAGCGTATTTGACCGCTACCTGAAGGATCTCTCCGTCCTGGTCAACTGCATCTACTGGGATGGGCGCTACCCGCGGCTGCTCACGCTTGACCAGTGCCGCACCCTTTGGGCGCCCGGCCGCAGCCCCAAGCTCAAGGTCATCGGCGACATCACTTGCGATGTGAACGGCTCGGTCGAATGCACCGTCAGGCCCACCGATCCGGGGAACCCGGTTTACGTCTACGAGCCCGGGACAGGCACGGCGAAAGACGGCTTTGCGGGCGACGGTCCGGTCATGATGGCCGTGGAAATCCTGCCGTCTGAAATCCCCCGCGAATCCTCGATCGACTTCAGCCGCGTCCTGAAACAGTTCCTGCCGCACCTGGCAGGGGCCGATCTGTCGAAGCCCTTTGCCGAGCTCGCGCTGCCGCCGGAGCTCAAGCGCGCCGTGATCGTGTACCGGGGCGAGCTGACACCCGACTATGTCTACTTGAACTCATTTCTGGCACCCGCGGCCGGGGCGTGAGTTCCCGGGGCCGAGGTTTGCAATTTTGCTGTTTTTCTCTTAAATACCGCTAATCGGTCCGTTCACCGTGCGCGCGGGTCAAGTTCTGGGTCGAGGAAAAATGAAGATTTTTATTTCGGCGGACATCGAAGGGATCGGCGGGGTGGTCCGGGGCGAGCAGTCCGGGCACAACGCTGCGGATTATGCCCACGCCCGCAAGCTGATGACCGCCGAAGTCAATGCGGCCATCCAGGGA
>DATITS010000332.1:0-4175 GCA_035467535.1 Desulfobacterales bacterium | reverse complement strand
TTTCCGTCCTTTCGATACCTGATGTAATAAATCCGCTCGTCTCGGCCATCAAAAACCGCCTTTCCAACAATAAAGGTGACTCCAAGATATTTAGTCTTGATTCTGCCCATTACTGCCATGTTATAGATCCTATGAAGATTTCGAGAAATTAGGGTATTTCTATTCCCCGCACTATTCCCCGCATCCACGATGAAAATCAAGGTAAATCAGAGGAAATAGAATTAGTCTTAAAATCAGTTAGATGTATGATATCATTGATTGAAAGTGAAGGCAAGTAAATTGGAGGAAATGGAAAATTCTGGGCTCATAATCCGAAGGTCACAGGTTCAAATCCTGTCCCCGCTACCAACGAAATCAAGGGCTTAGGACAAAATTCTAAGCCCTTTTTCTTTTAGGTCTACAAAAAAACAAAGCCCGGGGATCAGAAAACGACCTTCGGGCTTTGTTACGCACGAACTATTCTACTGTTTCTTTATATCGTCAGGATTGAACTTAACCTTGTCCTGTGCAGCCTTACCCTTTTCCTTAGCAGCTTTTTCATGGGCAGTTTTTCCTTTTTCTACTTTTCCTTTTGCTGCTTTTTCCTTTTTACCCGTTTCTTTGACCGCCTTCTCTTTTTCCCCCTTCATTTTTTCGGCATTGGACTTGCCAGCGGATTTGGCATCTTTCCGGTTGAATGCTGCATTGTCACTTGCTTTCTCCTGTGCGGTTGTTGAAGCAGACTGAGCAAACGACAGCCCGGATACAGACAAGGCAAAACTGATCATAACCAGAACAAGAACAATTTTCTTCATCTCAAATTCCCCTTTATTTGTTTGAGGTCTCTGCGACCTCTCGCTTAAACGCCCATGGCGTAAATATATGGCCTCGGGTCTGTCTTTACAAGCGGTGTCCTAATCTGGATAACGCTCGCCTCGTTTGTTTTCGAATGTCCTCCCATCCCAAACCTGAACGCCATCCCTAATCAAACCCGAGCCATCTGGTTTTCTGGGCAATATCCTTCTTGGGCGGCATGGCGGGTTGGTGATCCGGGTACCCGAGCGTAACAATCGCCACGAGTTCCCGATCCTGCGGGACCGCCAGGGAGGCGGCGATCACGTCGGCCCGGCCTTTCAGCGGTCCGGTCATCCAGCACGTGCCCAACCCCTTGTCCCAGGCGGCCAGCAGCAGGTTTTCGATGGCGGCGGCAGCGTCGCTGATGTTGTTTTTCCACACCCAGGGGTCCTTCTCCCTTGGCAGGCAAACGCCGATGGCGATGGGCGCACCGCCCAGCGTTCGATAAAACGTCCCCAGCCCCTTGAGCCTGTCCCCGCTGTCGTCCTCCGGCAGCGACAGGTCTTTTATGGCACGCCGCATGACATCTTCGCTCACGCTGGCCACCCGCTCGCTGAACGCCTCTTTCAGGACCTCTTCGAGCCGGTCCAGGTACGAACGGTGAACGACCACGAACTCCCAGGGCTGGCGGTTCGTGGCCGAGGGGGCCAGGTTCGCCGCCTCCAAAAGCTCCAGAACGAGTTCCTTCGGCACCGGTGTGCTTTTGTATTTGCGCACGCTGCGCCGAGTGTGAATCGCGGTCTTGACCTCCATTTTCAATTTCTCCTCTCCTTTTTCATTCCGGTATGCATTTTTTCCGACCGACGGCCGGGTCGTGGATCGGGATCAGGATGTCCGCCATTGCGCGGATTTTCTGGATCGTGTCGTAGGCGTCCGCCAGGTTGATGTGGACCCCCGGCGCAATGGCAGGACCCTGGGCCGGGAAATTCTTGGCATTGCAGCAGAAGCCGGTGATGACCGCACTGCCGTGGGCAGTGTTCACCGCAACGGATTGACCGCCCACGGTGTGGCCGGGCGAGAAAATCACCCGAACGCCCTCGGCGATTTCGGCATCGCCCTGCACGTGTGTCACTTTCAGCCCGTCGAGAATGTCCGGGTAATAGCGGTGGTCCACCGGATGGGGGTTGAGCAGGAATTCGTATTCGGCTTGCTGCACATAAATTTCGGCGTTGCTGCACTTGTAATCGTTTTCGCAGTGGTCGTTGTGCAGGTGGGTGTGGATGATGATGTCGATCGCTTCCGGCGTCAAACCGACCGTTGCGAGGGCCTCCTCGAATTCCAGAAATCGGAAGCCGCAGGCTGTTTCCGCCTCCGGCGGAGCCACGAAGTCCCCAAGGCCTGTATCCACCAGGATTTTTTTATCCCCTCCCTTGATGTAGAAAGCATAGATCGGCAGGTAAATGCGTTTGCCGTACTCCCTGAGATAGGTCATGACGCCCTGGTCGGTTTCATTGACGCCCACCGCCAGGGGGTGGATGGTGTATTCGCGCATGACAGCCTCCTCAAGGCATTTTCTTCATTTGATGAGGTCGTCCCCTGCATTTCCTGCACAGGGCTTGGCCCTCATGTCGCCAGATCCTTCTTCTGCAACTCCTTGGCAACACTCTCGAGCCCGAATTTACGGTAGGTATCGCAGCTTGGTGCGCCGGTTTTCGTCTCCCAGCCCATCTCACGGTAAAACAGCTCCATGGCCAGCCGGATGTCCTCCCGCTCCATGCGGATGGTTCCGGCGCTGAACGGGGCTTGGTCCTTGCCGTATTCGAATATCCAGTCCGGGACGGTGTCGTGCCGGCTGCGCATGTCCCGGGTGCCCATTTCACGGATGGTGAGCGCCCGGTGCAACAGAAAAATCCGCTCCGCGGCCTGGTCGAGCTCCTCCCGGGATTTTTTGTCCCCGGTGGCCAGGCCGTAAAGCAGCGACTCGATGGAGTCGTCGCCGCGGTAGCCGCGCTCTTTCAGCGGCGAGGCGGCCCAGGGGCCCAGGGGCCCATCCAGTTGCAAAGCGCCAGGGAATCGTGCAGTTCCTTGCGCAGCAGGGACCACTTGGCCATCTTGGCCTTGGTGCGGTTCATCGGCGTGTAGGCCATGGCGGGGTCGACCGCATCCGCCGAGCCCCAGAGATCGGCCGCCAGGCGTCTCTGCACTTCGATCGGCAGGCCGTTGCGGGTGAAGTTGGTGGAAGAAGGCCCGGCCGAAATTAAGGCCGCTGCAGGTGTTTTGCCCGATCTCCGGGATGCCGTATTTGCAGGCCGCCGCCGGGACTTTTAGCATGACGTGGCAGCGGATGGGGCAGCCCGTGCAGCGGCAAAATGGCCGCCCATCTGCCCGCTCGCGACCAGCGGCTTGGGCCAGCAGGTCGGCCAGAGCGTTGTAACGGCGGTCCTGCCGTTGCAGGGGGCGCCGGCCCCGGCCAGGGGGCCGGTTGCGAAGACCACCTTGTTTTCCGGGTCGAACGGCCGGGTTCCCACCGGGACCTCGTCCCAGAGCACTTTGTAACCGATCCCCGTGCCGCCCAGGTAGTCCCGGTATCTATCGACAGTGCCTTCGGTGGAGATCTTGCCGGTGGACAGATCAACCCGCAGCACCTTGCCCGCCCACCCCCCATGTTTGACCATGGCATGCAACCTTTCCGCTTAACGCTTGTGGCAGTCCATGCAGGCCTGCAGCTTCTCCGGGGAAATGACGGCGCTCGGGGCGACCCGCGCTGGGACATCGCGGATCAGATCGCGTCACGCCACGAATGCCAGGGCTTCGGCGGGGCAGGCCTCGACGCACTTGGGTTTTCCATCGCAGAGAAAACATTTAGTGGCCGTGTTCGTATCCGGGTCGAAAGACATCATCTCCCAGGGGCAGGCCCGCTGGCACATCCGGCAGCCGATGCATTTCTGCGCACCCACCACCCGGGCGTTCAGCGGCGGTTTCACCACGATGGCGTCGTTCGGGCAGGCGTTTGCGCACGGCACCGGATGAGGGCATTGCTTGCAGACATCCTGGATGATCAGGCCGTTTCCCCAGTTGCCCTGGCCTCCCTGGCGGGTGTAAAGACCGGCAGGGCCGTAATTGAGGAGCAAAGGCTACTGCGACTTTTTTTTAAGGAGGAAGTCGATGACACTTGCCGGGTCGGGCGCTGCGCCGGCTGGGTCGGATGGAACAGGCGGCGGTTGGCTGGTCGCCGGCGCTCGGGTTGGAGCGGGCGCAGTTGGCAGCGCCGGTTTTTGGGCTTTCACCTCCTGGAGCTGGGATTGAAGCCGGGCATTTTCCCGCTGGGTGTTCTGAATATCGGTTTCCAGTTTCAACTGGGCGGATCTGGCCGCCTCGATCCGTTCCTGGAGGCCCGCAAT
>DATITS010000331.1:0-16926 GCA_035467535.1 Desulfobacterales bacterium | reverse complement strand
CCCTTCGCCGCGCGCTGCACCTTGGCGGCCAGCTTCTTCCAGGCGGCGCGGTCGCTCACGCTGATGGCATCCAGCTCTTCCGCAAACTTTCTGAATTTTTCGCTCACCGGTTGTCGGCCTTTTCCCATCACGGGTTCCTCTCAGCTTCGCATTGACGCCCGACCACCGACAATCGTCCAGACTGCGGGCAGGTCAATATTGCACGGCAACATGCCATTCACAGAACTCACAAGTCAGATTCTTAACCCCATGAGGGAGTAACCCGGTAATAAGAACCCGAGCGCCCATGCAAATCAACGGGTTAAGCAGAACCTTGATCCAAAGCCTGATCACATGGCAGCCCTGGCCTCCTCGATCGACTGGGCCGTCGTGATCTGGCTTGTTTCCTGGAACCCTTTCAACTCTTCGCCCTGCTTGGCGTTGGCGACCAGCTTCACAACGACATTTGCCTTCTGGCACTGCTGGAACGCAGTGATGATCAGCTTGATCAACGACACGTTGGTTTCAGATACCCGGCCCATGTCCAGAACCATCTTCTTCAACTGGGCGGCCGTCATCTCCTTGATTTTGACCTGGAGGCTGCTTTCGACCTCCACGGCGACCGGCCGCAGGACCTTTGCCGGCAGGCTCAGCACGACAACGTCCTCGACCTGCGTAAAGTATCTGCCCGGCTTCTTGTCATCGGACTCCTCCGCCTTGGCTTCCAGCGGCAGGATCTTGCGCACCCGCTCGATCAGGTCCTCCCCCTTGAACGGCTTCACCATGTAGTCCTTGACGCCCTGCTTGACGATGTTCATGACGTTGTCCTTGCCGGACTCGGCCTTCAGCATGATGATGGGGATGTTCTTCAGATCCGTGTCCCCCTTCAGCCGTTCGAGCATCTCGGTTCCGGTCATGACCGGCATGGTGATGTCGAGGATGATCAGGCCCGGTTTTATTTTTGCGGCCGCGGCCAGCCCCTCCACTCCGTTTTCAGCCTCGGTGATCTCGCAATTGTAGTTCTGAAACGCCTTCTTGACGATCATCCGGATCGTCTTGCTGTCGTCGACCGTCAACACTTTCAACACCATGGTGATCCTCCTGCATCATTGATTGGCAGCCTTGACGTAGACTTCCATCAGGGCGGAATGGTGGCTGTTGCGCACACCGTAGCGCTCGTGTCGGTCCCACCCCTTGGATTCAGTTTTGAAATTCTCGCCGAATGTGACGGAAGGGATGGAAAGCGAGCAGCTGAACCCGGCATCGCACAGCCGGGACTTGAGGTCCCCGCCCACCATGTTGCAGACCTCGCCGATCACGTCGTGCACCTCCTCGTCGCTGCCGATGTCGTCCACCGTCATTCCCAGCATGGCCGCGGTAATTTCGCGCGCGAACTGGCGGCTGACGAAGATGCTGACATTGCCCATCACCGCGCCCGCAAACCCCACCGTGCCGACGATGTGCTTTCCCGCCGTGACGTCTTGGATGTTCGCCGGCTCTTCCAGTTCGAGTGACATCGAGAGCATGGTCTGAAATACACTCTTCACTGCACTCGTGATGAAACCCTTCAGGTCAACCTCTTGAATCCCACTCATATGCTCCACCCCATTTCCATTCATAACCGTTGATCTCAGCCTATCACCAGTTTCTCTCCTCTTGGATTCCGTGACCGAACGTTGCTAATTTTTCCGGCTCACGGCAACTTAGAAATCCGCGAACTGCTTGTCGTCCTCCAGCGGGATCACCGCTTCGGCCATCGGTTTGGCCGATTTCTTGGCTGGGCCGGTTTTGGACTTGAGCTTGTTGATCGCAGCGGCGATCGCCTTGCGGGGCTTGGCGCTCTTCGGCGCAGGACGGTCGTCGCTGCGGGAGTCTGCCCTCTTTTCTTTGGCAGAGCCGCCGACCATGCTCTGCAGCTCCTCCACCATGGCCTTCATGGTCTCGGCCTGGGCGCTCATCTCCTCGGCCGCCGAGGCCGACTCCTCGGCGTTGGCCGCGTTCTGCTGGGTCACCTTGTCGAGCTCGGTCACGGCCGTGTTGATCTGCCCGATGCCCTGGGCCTGCTCGCTGGAGGCCGCTGAAATCTCTGCCACCAGGTCGGCCGCCTTGGCGGAGCTGCCGGCCACCCGTTGAAATGCCGCGTTTGTCTTCGCCACCAGCTCGGAGCCGTCCTTGACCCGCTTCACGGTTCCTTCAATCAGATTGGCCGTGTTCTTGGCCGCATCTGCGGAACGCTTGGCCAGGTTGCGCACCTCGTCGGCCACCACCGCAAACCCGGCTCCGGCCTCGCCGGCCCGCGCGGCCTCCACCGCCGCATTCAGGGCCAGCAGGTTGGTCTGGAAGGCGATCTCGTCGATGGTCTTGATGATCTTCTGGGTTTCCTCGCTCGCCTGGGTAATGGTCAGCATCGAACCCGTCAGGCGCCCCATGGAGTCGTTGGCCTCGCCGACGATCTTGCCGGCCTCGGCCATCAACTGATTCGCCTGGCCGGCGTTGTCCGCATTCTGCCGGGTCATGGAAGACATCTCCTCCAGGGACGAGGAGGTTTCCTCGATGGAGGCCGCCTGTTGGCTGGTGCCTTCCGCCAGCTGCTGCGAAGCCGAAGAAACCTCGCCGGCCGCGGCGGACACCTCGTCGGAGGCTGAAGTGAGCCCCTCGATGATACGGTTGATCGGCCGGGTGATGGAACGCGTGATGGCCCACGCCATGATGACGCCCATCAGGATGCCGGCCCCCAAAGCCACAACAATGGCCCAGTTGGAAGTGGTGACGATGGCCCGCGTCTGCAAGTTCACCGCATCCGACCCCTGCCAGGCGTCGTTTTGAATGCCTTGGGCGGCGGCGACCACCGATTCGCCGTTTTGTTTCATCTCCGGCAGGATGGCCTGCCGCAGCTCGGCGTCGTTTTTGGCCCACGCATTGGCGGCGGCCAGATAGTCTTCCGTCGCCTTGGCAGCGCGGTCGATCCGGCTCTTGTCTTCGGCCGAAAGAGCGACCTTCCGCAGGCCCGTGTAGAGTTTGGGCAGTTCCTGGATCTGCACGTTCAGCATTTCCCAATCATTCGGGTTGCGATCTATAATGTAGGTCTTCTCGCTGGACCGCGCGCCGAGAGCCTCCTGGGATATCCCGATTACGATGAACATGGATTCGACGATCTTTTCAAAAGCAGCCTGCTTGGTCATCGTGTAGTCATCGACCATCTGGCTGACCGTGTCGCCCGAGCGGTTCATGGTCTTCAGGAAATCGGCCAGGGCGGCACTCTTGGCATCGCGCTTGTACTCCGCGACCCACGACCCAAGGGCTTTGGCGTAATCCTGCGTCGCCTTGCGGGCATTGGCGATCTGTTTTTTTTCGGTCTCATCCGGGTTCAGTTTTTCCAGGGCGTCGTACGCGCCCAAAAGACTGGTGATGTTGCGATCGATGGCAGCCAGGGCCATCTGTTCATAGTTGAGCATGTAGGCTTTTTCGTTCAACCGCATATCCAAGGCCCAGGAATTGACGTTGTTGATAACCGCCAACGCGTTGCTCGCCTGCTGGAACTCCACCTTTTTCGTCTTCAGCAAGGCGGCCGCCTCCGTGCTGACGATGTCGCCCTTTTGATCCATGAGGGCCCCTTCGGCCTTGTTCCTCCGGGTGGCCTCCACCGCCTGGTCATAGAGCTTGCCGTAATCCGAGATCGCTTTGCGCACCCCCGCAGACCGGGAAACGAGTTCCGCATTGTCGGTTGCTTGCGCCAACTTATAGATCTCGTCCAGGTTGGATGCCAACTGGTTCAACTTGCCCTTGGCCCGCGCCGGGATATCGTCGCTCTTGAAGAGCAGATAGTTCTTCTCTTCCAGAATGGCCTCCAATGCGGAGCGCTCCACCCCGGTCGAGTAGCGGACCGCCGGAAGGCTGTCCCGGTTGACCGCGGCGATGTTGGAATCCACCCGCTTGAACATGACGAAGGCCGTGGCCCCCAGAGCGACCATGACCAGGATGACCGCGGCGAACCCCAGAATGAGTTTTGTGCGCAGCTTCATGCGATAGTGTCCTTTGCAGGAAACCCCCGCCTCCTGAGGCCAGCAAAGCGGGAGGGGTTGGGGATTGGGCCTCCGCCGAGCGCTGGCGGAGGCCCGGCTCTCACCCGGAATTATTTCACATACACCCCGCAGCCGACGATGACATCGTTGACACGCTCGATGTACATGGACTTGGGCTCGATCTGGTTGGTCGTCGGGTTCCGGAACTTGTAATCCTGCCAGCCGGAGGCCTGCGTCTTCATCATCGCGACCCGCTCCTTCACAAACTCCTTGCCATCGACATCCTTGTTGTCGATGAGGTCGCGGCCGATCATCTTCGCATTCGCGCCGTGCGCCAGGCACTTGCCGGCCATGTCGTAGACCACGACGTAGAGGTCCCGGTCCACGAACTGCCCCTTGGGGTTGCTGACCTCGGCATAGGCCTTGTCGGCGCCGTTGGCCTTAATGAAGCCGATCGCCTTCTTCACCATGGCGGTCGCTTCATCCTTGGTCCCGACATCTGCCGCCAGGGCCGTGTTCCCGTTTACTGCCAACACAAAACCGATTGCCAATACCATAACGAACAGCTTTTTCATTGATTCTTCCTCCCTGGTTAGTTTTAAAAATTTATATACGGCCTTTCTTTGATAGGGCACCTAATAGAGCAACCATATATCGGCACTCCCAGACGACAACTTTAGGGCGAAAATTTCATGTGGAGCCCTGCGCTTTAAGTTCAACGAGCCAAGTTCCGGGCCCCCTATCCGACTGTCATTATTTCTGTCGCCCGGCCGCCTTAAAAATCCTTCAAATCTGCGTCATTCAGAGGATAACCTGCTTGGCGATCTGCGAAACCGGCGACCTACCGGCGCTCTTTTTGATCTGCCGTTTTTCCATTTTGCCGACATCAATTTTATCCTCTTTGATGTCAGTTTTCGCGGTCTTGAAATTAGTTCCCCCGATCATGGATAGAAGATCGTTCACCATGGCCTTCATAGTTTGGGCCTGGGCGCTCATCTCTTCGGAAGCGGAGGCGGACTCCTCGGCGCTGGCGGCATTCTGCTGAGTCACTTTGTCCATTTCGGAAACCGCCTTGTTCACCTGTTCAGTCCCCTGGGCCTGCTCCTTGGAGGCGGCTGCAATTTCACCCACCAGGTCGGCCACCTTGTTGGCGCTGTCCGACACCTGGCCAAAAGCACTGTTTGTCGAAGACATCAACGTAGACCCGTCCTTGACCTTCTTCACCGTCTCCTCGATCAGGTTGGCGGTGTTCCGCGCGGCATCCGCCGCCCGCATGGCAAGGTTTCTGACTTCATCCGCCACCACCGCGAAACCGGCACCCGCTTCGCCGGCCCGCGCGGCCTCCACCGCAGCATTCAGGGCGAGCAGATTGGTCTGGAAGGCAATCTCGTCGATGGTCTTGACGATCTTTGAGGTGTCTTGGCTGGCCTTGGTGATGTCGTCCATGGACAGGCACATCTGGGACATGGAGTCCTTCGCCTGAGCCACCACCTTTTTGGTTTCTTTCATTAGAATGTCGGCTTGCTGAGCGTTGTCCGCATTCTGTTGGGTCATGGAGGCCATTTCCTCCAAAGAGGCAGAGGTCTCCTCGATGGAGGCGGCCTGCTCGGAAGCCCCCTCGGCCAGCTGCTGGCTGCTGGAGGAAATCTGCGAGGATGCGGATGCCACCTGCTCGACGCCCTCGTTCAAGCCGGCAACAATCCGAGTGATCGGCCGGGTGATGCTGCGGCGGGTGAAAACGAGGCTCACTAT
Organism: Desulfobacterales bacterium; assembly: GCA_035467535.1. Taxonomy (GTDB): domain Bacteria; phylum Desulfobacterota; class Desulfobacteria; order Desulfobacterales; family SpSt-501; genus SpSt-501. Next base: position 11,173 of record DATITS010000331.1, on the reverse strand, counting down.
CAGCATTGCCACCAGCGCTGCCAATGATACCCCCCCGATCCACACTACGACGCCTTGGATGCTTTTCTGGATATCCAGTTTCACCTTTTCGATCTCCTGGTTCAACTGACCAGCTTCTGTTTTCAATCGCTGTTCCAGTTCTGCTTGCCGGACATTGACCATGGCATCGATGTCATCGACATATAACCCAGTGCCGATGACCCATCCCCATTCTTTGAAAAGTTTTACGAAGGAGAGCTTTGGCTGTGGTTTATCCGCACCGTATTTGGGCCACATGTAGTCGACGAATCCTTCCCCGGACGCCTTGCACACGTTGGCGAATTCCACAAAAAGCTTCTTCCCGTTGGGATCCTTGTTCCCGGAGAGGTCCTGCCCGTTCAGTTCAGGCTTATAGGGATGCATCACCATGCGGGGGTGCAGGTCGTTTATCCAAAAGTAGTCTTTATTATCGGGCCCATACCGCAAGGACTGAATGAGGACGAAGGCTTTCTTTTGCCTGTCTTCAGGGCTCAGACTGGAATCCTTTTCGACGGCTTCCATGATGCTCATGGAGGTCTGCACCTGGGATTTGAGGTATTCCTTTTTCAAGGCCATCAACTCCTCACGGAAAGCCGTCGCCTGCTTTTCGCTTTCCGCCTTGATGCGCTGGAGGTTGTCTTGCCCCAGGCGCTCAATCCTTGCGATGGCTTCATTTCCTGATTGTCGCGTTTTCCAAGTCGAAACCAGGCCAGATGAAACAGCCGCGAGAACCAGGGCAGTTGTGATAAGGATGATGATCTTGGTGTTTAACTTCATCGAATGTTCCTCCCGGTGAAATATGTCCTTTGGAATGCCAAAGGGGCAGTTGATTCTGCTGAAAGAACAGATGGAAGAGGGAGGACCTTTGAGATGAAAGCTGGAACCCAGGTCAGAGAGAATTGTTTGGCAGAGCCGAATCAACAAAAAATTAGCGCGGTCCTCACCGCCTGCTAATATATTCGGCAATAAGCGTGAAAACTTAAGCTCCGAGCTATGTTGAAGGATTTTTGGACATGCTCGCGGAAATGACTTCAATGGGTTCGTCGGTGGCCACTGTGTAGAGGCGTAACTTGAATCCAAACTCACGGAAGACTCGCGGCGCAATTCATTCAGCGGTCGGGGCGGGGCGAGGGATTGGGGCGTTTGTCGCTTTCTTCGAACAGCCGGCAGTCCCGGCCGGCCATTGCCTGGCGGACTTCCTCGTTCGGGTAGCGGCGGCTTTTGAAGCCCATTCGTCTACAGCCGTGAGGGAAGCGTTCGTCCCAGGTGACGTGATAGTGGGTGCAATGGTGGCAATCGACACGTCCGGCGCTCATTGTCAGTCCTCCACCTTGACCACCACCAGCGTCGCGTCGTCCTGAAGGTCCAGCGGGAACAGGAACTGCTTCAGCGCCTCCAGCACCTTTTCGACGATTTCCGCCGCCGGGCGCACAGCATTGGCGCGGATCATTTGCTGCAGCAAGAGTTTGCCGAACATCCGCCCCTCTCCGTTGCGAGCTTCCCAGATGCCGTCGGTACCGATGACGAGCAGCTGGCCGGTCGATAGCTCGCGGTGGTATTCCTCGTAGCGCGCCTCCCCGAAAACGCCGAGCGGCAAGCCGCCCTGCCCGCCCAGTTCATCGAAGTCCCCGGAGCGCGGGTCGTACACGAGCGCCGGGTCGTGACCGGCCCGCGCCCAGCGGATGCTCCTGTCCTGGCGGTCGAGCTCCGCGTAGAAGAGCGTCATGAAGCGGCCCGAGCTTTGCACGTCGTGAGTCAATTGACGGTTGACTTGTTCGACGACAGTCGACACACTGCCGGGCCGCGAGGTGCATTCCCTCAAAAACGCCCGGGCCGTGGTCATCAGCAGCGCCGACGGCAGGCCGTGATCGGAGACATCGCCCGCCACGATGCTGACAGCGCGGCTCGCGCTGCCCGGCTTCTCGAAATAGTCGTAATAATCTCCGCCGGTCTGATCGCAGAACAGACTCTTGCCGGCAATATCCAGCCCGTCCCAGACGGAGCCGCCGCGCGGCAGCAGGTTCTGCTGGACTTCCATGGCCTGCGCGAGCCACCGGCGGCTGCGCTTGTTGAACTTGCGTTCTTTGTGGGTGCGCCGGTATTCATAAATGCCGGTCTGCACTGCCTCCAGGAGATTGTCCGGGGAGCATGGCTTGGTGAGAAACCGGAAAATGTTGCCCTGGTTCACGGCCTGAATCGCCGCGCCGAGATCCGCGCTGCCCGTGAGCAGCATGCGCACCGTCTCCGGCGCGATCTTCCGAGCCCGGCCGAGGAATTCGATCCCGTTCATGCTGGGCATGCAGTAATCCGTGACGACCACTGAGAAGGGGCCGTTGCGCCGGAGCGCTTCCAGCCCTTCGGCGCCGCTTTCAACGGTCTCGATGGTCACCTTCTTTCGCAACTGCCGCTGGAAGGCCGCCAGGATCTTCGGATCATCATCCACAAAGAGCACACGGTCAGACACGTTCGACCTCCTGCGAACAGATCCCGCGACAGGCTTTCTCCCAGGCGCCAAACCGTTCCGCCACGTTCAGCTGTTTGAGAATCTCCGGGTCGACGGCGGCAGCCGCTTCGTTTCCGGCCGTTCCGGCGAGCATATGCTCCAAGCCATTCGCCGCGTAGACGACCGCCAACACCCGACTGGGGGTCGTTATCCGCTGCGGGCATTGGTGGCTCACGACGGCACTGACCACCTCCTCACCGATCCCCCACAAACTCAGCAGGTAGGCGCCAAGCTCGGCATGGGAGGCCCCGAAGCACCATTGCTCGAGTTCTGCCGCCGGGCACTGCTGGGCCCGGGACCGCGTGATGACCTCGGCATAGGTTTCCGGAAAATTGTGGGCCAGGATCAGTTTGCCGACGTCGTGAAGGATTCCGGCGGTGAAGGCTTCGTCCTGCGCCGTGCGCGGGAGTTTTTCACCCACGCCGATGCTCCGGGCGAACAAGCCGGTGTTCATGCTATGCTGCCAGAGCGCGTTCAAATTCAGACACCGCACCCGCTTTGCATTGAACTGGGAAAAAACTTTGGTCGACAGCACCAGGGCTTTCAACGTGTCGTATCCCAGCATGGCCACCGCGTCCTGAGGGTTCAGGATGCGGCGGGAGAGCCCGAAAAAGGCAGAATTGACAATCTGCAGAATCTTGGCGGTCATGCCGACATCCCGTGCGATGAGATCCCCCACCTTCCTGAACGAGGAATTCGGCGCTTGGATCTCCGCGAGCAGTTCCGCATAGGCCTCCGGCAGGCTCGGCAGGGATTCCAACCGCGCCAGCAACTCCTTCAGGCGGTGGTCGTCTACCCAGCGGCGCAGGGCGAACACCTGGGACAAGGTGGACTTTAGGGTCTCGGCATCGCACGGTTTGGCCAGGTACCGATGGGCGCATCGCACCGCCTTGATGTTCGACGCCTGGTTCATTTCCCCGGACAGCACGATCCGGACCATGTGGGGGTGATGCTCCTTCACGGCGTTGAGCAACTGCTCCCCGTCCATGCCCGGCATGCGCAGGTCGGTCACCAGCGCGTCAAAGGCTTCGCGCTCCAGCAGACTGAGGGCCTCCTGGCCGCTCGTTGCGAATCGCATCGTCCAGGCCTCCCGCTCACCATGCAGCAGGCGCTTCAGGCCCTGCAGCAATAACGGCTCATCGTCAACAAAAAGAACGGAACACGCATTGGGATCGGGCATGTCACACCTCCTGTTTTTCAAGCGGAAGGTTGATGGTGAAAGTGGTCCCCCGGCCCACCTCCGATTCGAAAAAAATCCGTCCGCCGTGTTTGTCTACGATCACCGGGTGGCAGATGGCCAGGCCCTGACCGGTGCCTCTGCCGGGTTCCTTGGTCGTGAAAAAGGGATCGAAAATGCGAGGCCGGATATCCTCCGGAATGCCGCCGCCGGTATCGCTGATCTGAATTTCGGCCCAGTCGTCTTTGCGACGGGTGGCGACGGTGATGACCCCTTTGGTGATCCGGCCCTGTTTGATCTGGTCCTCGACAGCGTGAGCCGCGTTGACCACGAGGTTCAGGATCACCTGGTTGATCTCTCCCGGGTGGCAGGGCACCTCCGGCAGCGAGTGGTCGAAGTCGGTCACCAGCTCCGCCACGTACTTCCACTCGTTGCCCGCCACGGTCAGGGTGGTCTCGATGATCTTGTTGAGGTCCGACACCACTTTGTCCTCCCGACCGGGATGGGCGAACTCCTTCATGGCCCGCACGATCTTGGCGATCCGATCGATTCCCTCCAGGGTGTGGCGGATCGCAAGCGGAATCTCGCTGATGAGGTAGTCGAGATCCGCCTGCCGGATGGCCTCGTCCACGGCGCGGATGACCTCCGGGCCGACGGGCCCGGAACGGGCGGCCCGCAGCAGCCCGGCCTGCTGCGTCAGCACATTCATCAGGTCGGCAAAGGCGTCCTGCAGAAAGCGCGTGTTGTCGCCCACGTACTGGGTCGGCGTGTTGATCTCGTGGGCGATACCCGAGGCCAACTGGCCGATACTCCGCAGCTTCTGCGTCTGGGTGAGTTGTTTTTCCAGGTTCTTGCGCTCCGTGATGTCGGCGCCGATAATGGTGAACCCAAAAAACACATCACCGTCCCGGGTCAGCGGATGAATCGTCAGCCCCAGCGCCCCGTCTTTGCCGTTCGTGCGCACGAACGACACGTCGTCGACCCGGATCGAAACACCTCCCTCACGACACGCGCTGATGCCTCGGCGCACCCGGTCCCAGTCCCAGTGAATGCCGGCCTCCTCGAGGAGTTTGCCGCACGCCTGCACGGCGCCGCCACCGAAAACTTTAGAGGCCATCTGGTTCCAGCGCGTGACCCGCAGGGACGGGGAGAGGCCAACCAGGATGGCCGGCAGCGTGTCCAGCAACTGCTCGGCCTCGCGCAGGGCTCGCTGTGCGTCCGGTCCCCCGGCTTTAAGCTCCGCCGGCAGCTCTGTTTCCGTCGTCAACGTGTCCATAATCATGGGCATGGCGCCTTGCGGCTGCTGCCACCTCAACCGTGCAATGTCCGGGCGAGCCGGCCTCACCGGCGCACGTCCACCCAGATCCCCATGTCTCGCAGCAGTTTTAGTGCCGCGTCCCGGTCGACGTCCGAATCCCGGCGGCTGACCGCGACGATGGCCTGCAGCACCTCGTCGCTCACACCGGCTTTTTTAAGCTCGATGATGTCCGCAGCCGTCGTGAAACGCACGGACCGCAAATCCTTGCCGTAGACGATCGGCTCGCGCTCCTTCAGAAAGGATCCCTCGACGAGGATGGTCTGCAGGGTATCCTCACCGATCCCGGCCGCTTTCATGGCCAGGATCTCGTCCACGGTGAACGCGGCGGTCTCTATTATCTTCTCCTTGACAACGACCGATAGGGCCTGGTCGCTGACCCCGGCTTTTTTAAGCCGCACGGCATCCTTGGCGTCCAAACCGAAGGCCAGGGACGTCACGGCCATGACTCCCATCAGAGCGCACACTGTTTTCAGCATCGCCGTCCGCATATCAGAACTCCCTGCCCGGCGTTTGGCCGATGAGCGGTGGCCGCCGCGTTCACCGTGGACGCCGGCAGCGACGGATCACCGGGTCAACGCGCAACCGGGCCGTCTTTTTTTCAGAGGAAGTCTACCAGCCCGCGCTGGATGATCCTGGCCGCCGCGGCCATCGACGTTTCATAGGCAGTCTTGAGGTTGTTCATCTCAACGGCCACCCGGGTGATGTCGGCGTCTTCGTCGCGGCCTATGGCCGACTGTATCTGGGATTTGAAATGGGTCCAGTACTGTTCGCTAGCATCGAGCCGGTAGAGCTTGGGCGCTCCCTCGGAGCGCTTGTTCATGATCTGGGCATGGGCGGCTTCAAGCGGGTCGACGGTCGCCTGGATCTGCGCCGTGCCGGCGGTGAGATCCGTGTTCTCGAGGCCGTTGATGAGCTTCTGCAGCTCAGAAAAGACACCGCTGGACCCGTCCCCGAAGTAGTTGCGACCGTCGGCATCCACGCTGACCTTGACGTTATCCGCGATGGGGATCTGGAAGCTCCCGGTGTTGGGGGGGTCTGGAGTGGCGGGGGGGGCGTCGTGGTAAGTGGCGTTATAATCATCATTCCGGGCGAAGGCCGGCGTGCCCGTCTGGTAGCCGGAGAACATGTAGCGGCCGCCGAACCTGGAGTTGGCGAGCTGCATCACCTGGTCGTAGATCTCCTTGACGTTCTCGGCCGCGAGTGCCCGCTCATCCGCCGTGACATCCGCGCCGCTGTTCGTCTCCGCCAGTTTCCGCGCCTGCTGGACGAGGTCATCCACTTGCTCGAGCGTCTTCTCTGTGATCTCCAGCCGGCTCTTGCCCTGCTTGATGTTTTCAACGTACTGATCGATGGCGGCCAGGGTCGAACGCCCGTCCAGCACCCGCGCCATGCCGCCCGGGTCGTCCGACGGCCGGTTGATGCGCTTCTGGCTCGCCAGCTGCTCCTGGCGCTGCAGCATCGCTTCGGTCTGCTTCTGAATGTTGCGCACGAATATGTTCGACATCATGTTTTGGGTGATACGCATGGCATCCTCCTCGGCTTCAACCTTCCATCTTCGAGCTTCTACCTCTGTCTATCGGATCATATTCATGAGCGAGTTCAGCATTTCGTCGCCCATGGTGATCATTTTCGCCGCTGCGGTGTAGGCTGCCTGGTACTTCACGAGATTCACCATCTCTTCGTCCAGGTTGACCCCCGAAACGGATTCCCTGTAGTTGTCAAGATAGGTCAGCATGTCGGCCTGATGGCTCTGGTTGGACTTGGCCACTTGGACGTCGTGCCCGACCTGACTGACCAGCGCGTTGGCGGCGTCATCAAATGTTGACGTCGGGGGCGTCGAGCCGGTGCCGCCCATCGTCAGTGCCGTGCGAAGCCCTGCGATGGCGCCCGCATTGCGCGCGTCCCCCGGCGCCGCTCCCGCCGCTGAAGCCGCCGCGATCCGGTTGGGGTCATCGAGGATGGCTTGGGCGACCAGCATGCCCGCCGCCCCGGATCCTTCGAAAAAATCGATTCCGGCAGCACCGTTCAGATCGAATCCCGCAGTGTGCTTATTGTTAACTTCCGTCATCAGGTTATCGGCCAGAGCATTCAACTGGTCCTTATAACTTTCGATAACCGTGTCCCGGGTGTGCAGCCAACCGGCCATCTTGCCGGAGGCGATTTCGCTCGAAATTTTCACCGGCGTGCCGGTGGTGTCCGGCCAGACGATGTCGGCATGTCCCTCGGCGTTGGTGGCGGCGGTGAGCGCGTAGCTGTTGCCGTTTTCCACCAGCACCCGGCCGCTGCCCACAGACACCACCACCTGCCCGGTGGAATCCTCGAAACTGTTGATGCCGATGATCTCGGAGAGCTGCTTCAAGGCGAGGTCGCGGCTGTCGCGGTATTCGTTGGCATTGACTGTGCCTCCGACTTCGGTGCTGGCGATCTTCCGGTTGAGGTCGGAGATTTCGGCTGTCAAGCGGTTGATGTCCTCTACCCCGGACCTGACCGCCGCGTCGATGTCGACTTGGGCCTGCCCGAGATCGGCGTGTTTCTGACGAATGGTGTCCGCCAAGGCCTGGCTTTTCGCCGCCACCACGGAGCGCTCGACCGTCCCGGAAGGATTCACGGTGAGGTCCTGCCAGGAGCTCCAGAAATCGCTAAGGGCTTGGTTCAGACCGTAGCCGCCGCTCTCGTCGAAGACCACCTCGACCCGCTCGAGCGCCCCCTTCTGGGCTTCCCAGCGCCCGAGGTTGGCGCTTTCGTTGTTCATCTGCACGCCCAGGAACCGGTCGTACACCCGCTCGACTGTCGTGGTGTGCACCCCCATGCCGACAGACCCGAACGGTGTGTCCATCGGCATGTTGGTTTCCATGTTCAAGCGCTGGCGCGAATATCCTGGGGTGTTTACATTGGCGATGTTGTTGCCCGTAACGCTGATGGCGCGCTGCTGGCTCAGGAGCGCCCCGGCTCCGATGGAGAGCAATCCAAAGATCTGTGTCATGATCCACCTCCTGCGGCGGCTGTCTTGTGGGTTTTGGACGGACCCAGCAGCGCCTGAATGATGGCCTGGCTCATGTATCCCAGATGAACCACCTCGTCGGCCGCGCCCATTTTGATCGCCTCTTTGGGCATGCCGAAGACGACGCAACTGGCTTCGTCCTGCGCCAGGGTGTAAGCGCCGTTGACGCGCATGTCGAGCAGGCCCTTGGCGCCGTCGGCCCCCATGCCGGTCAGGATCGCGCCGACAGCGTTGCGGCCTGCAAGCTGGGCGACCGAGTGGAACAGCACGTCGACACTCGGGCGCTGGTAGTGCACCCGCGGGCCGTCCTTGATTCGCACCAGGTAGATCCCGCCGCTGCGGGCGAGGACCATGTGGTGGTTGCCGGGCGCGAGGAGCGCCACCCCGGGGACCACGTGGTCGTTGTCGCGTGCCTCCCGCACCTCGAGCGCGCAGACCTCGTTCAACCGCTTGGCAAAAGAGGTAGTGAAGTTTTCCGGCATGTGCTGGACGATGACGATACCCGGCGCGCTCGCCGGCATCCCGGTCAACACGGCCTCGATCGCCTTGGTTCCGCCGGTGGAAGCACCGATGGCGATCACTTTGTGGGTGGTCTGCACCAGCAGGTTTTCAGCCACCGGGCGTGCCGCCGGCCCGGACGCCTTTACCGCTGCCGTGGGGATCTTGGCCGCGGCCGCCGAGCGGATGGCGTGCGCAAGCGGTTGGGCCATGTCCTTGATGGAATAGGCCGCACCCGGCTTGCACAGCACCTCCACGGCTCCGAGGTCCAGCGCCTTCAGTGCCAGTTCGCTGTTGCGCGGGGTTAGCGAACTCATCACGACCACCGGTGTCGGCAGATGTTTCATGAGCTTGGCGAGAAAACTCAGCCCGTCCATGCGCGGCATTTCGAGGTCGAGGGTGATCACATCGGGGCGCAGCTCCACGATCTTGTCCCGCGCGACGTAGGGGTCGACCGCCGTCCCGACGATCTGGATGTCGCTGTAGCGCGCGAGCTCTTCCGTGACCACTTTGCGCACCACAGCCGAATCGTCGACGACCAAGACGCGGATCATGACCCCACTCCCTTCACCGGGGCAGGACCGTCCAGCTGCAAGGCCACCAGGCAGATGCCGCTCTCGACCGAGAAATTACTGGCGGCGTTTGTCGGCCCGAACTCGCCGGCTCCCGGAGCGCCGCCGGACAGGATGAACGGAGTTTGAATGTGGAACTCGGCGTTGTTGCCGCCGATCAGCGGCAGCAGGTTGCCGCAGATGACGTTGATCAGTTCGCACAGGGCATCGTGCTGATCGTCGTCGGACAACGCCGCGGCGTCATCGACCCCCAACATGTTGCCGGCAAGCTCTGCCAGAACGGGCCTGGACAGGCTGAGTTGCATTCCGCCGCAGAGTGGCCCGTTGAACCGCACCCGCACGGTCGCAAGCTCCCGCGTGTCCTCCGGGGCCGGCCCCTCCAGCGGAACCGCAAACAGAAATGCCAGCTTCTCCAGTGTATCGACCACCACGTCGGTGAGAATGCCGCTATTGGCTGCGCTCATGAAACACCTCGCTACCCAGCACGTCCTTGACCGTGTCCCGGATCATTTCCGGCGAGAAGGGCTTGTGAATGAAACGGACGCCCTTGCCCTGCAGCCGATCGATGCGGGCCTGGCTGCCCTCGGTGGAGATGACGATCGTGGGGATCGTTTTCATGTTGGGATTGGCCTGCATCTGTTCGATCATCTCCTCGCCCGTCATTACCGGCATGTTGATGTCGGCGATGACCAGGTCGATCCACTGCCGTTCAAGGGTTTCGAGACCCTCGCGGCCATTGGCGGCCTGGTGGATCTCCCCCAGCTGAAGACCGCTCAGTTTCATGGTCTTCTGAATCATCGAACGCATCACCACGCTGTCGTCGACTATCAGCACGTTGACTGCCATGGAACACCTGCTTCTTCCCGCTTGAGTTTGTTGCTTTCCGCTTCGTTTGCGCCGAGCCTTTCGCTCGACCGTCAGGCCGCCAGCGCCTGGGAAAGCTCGTTGGCCCACTGCAGGGTCTGGCTGGCGACTTTTTCCAGATGCGAAGTGGTGATCCCCAACCGCTTCGTCACCACGGGCGAGGGCCGGTAGTTCAGGCCCTCTCGGCCCACGCCGATCCCGATCATCAGGCAGAGCATGTTCGCCACGTGGACGACGTCCAGCATCGAGTCGGGCCGCTCGGCTTTTTCGGGTTCGTGGTGCCAGCGCACGGCGTGCACGATGCCCTCCGGCAGTGACCACTTTGAAAGCACCTGGGCGCCGATTTCGGCGTGGTTGGTGCCTAAAACAATGGACTCGGCGGTCTCGAATGCGAGCCCCTGGTCCAGGGCGAGCGCGATCTTGGCATAATCGTCCTGGACGAACTGCCCCATCACGATCTTGCCGATATCGTGCAGCAGGGCTGCGGTGAAGATTTCCTCCACCGCAGCGATCTTGAGTTCGCGCACCAGGCCCTCGGCGGCCACGGACACTGCGAGCGAATGCCGCCAGAGCTCGCCGGCGGGCAGATCGTAGCCGGGCACCGTACGGTCCATGATGGCGTTGGTGCAGGTGGCGATGACCATCTGGACCAGCCGCTTCAACCCGAGCAGGATCAACGCCTGACGCACGGAACCGACCTTGGACGGAATCCCGAAATAGGCCGAGTTCGCCAGCCGGAGGAGGTTTGCGGTGAGCCCGGGGTCCTGCCGCAGGATGGATTCGATCTGCGGCACGCTGACACCGGGGTCATCCACCAGGGCCAGCAGTTTGACCGCCGCCCCCGGCATGCCGGGGAATTTATCGACCTGCACACCGATGGGGTGTTCCTTGAGCGTCATAACAGCCTCTTATCGCCGCCGGTGCTAAGCGTGATTTGGCCGCTGGTGACATCGAAGTGAATCGTGCGGCTGTTCGTGCCGCCGACGTCCTCGGCCTCCAGCAGGATGTTGTTCTTCCACAAAAGTTTTTTCAGCACCGTGTAGTTGCGCTCGCCGATCTTGAACACTTCGTTTTTTCCCATCGGGTTGCCGCAGCCCGCCGCCTTCGACACTAGGCGACCTTTGAGCGCCCCACGCTCGTAGAGCGAGTGAAACAGCAGCGGGACCCCGGTGTCCACGAACATGGCCGGGTTCGCCTGCGCTTTCTGCGGATTGATGCTGGA
>DATITS010000330.1:0-3054 GCA_035467535.1 Desulfobacterales bacterium | reverse complement strand
ATACGCCAAAAATACAATCTCATCATCATCGCCATCAAAAAGCCGACCGGGGCCATGCTGTTCAACCCCTCCTTCGAGACCGTCATTCAACCGGAAGACACGGTCATTGCGGTGGGCGAGGTGGGCAACCTGGACCAACTGCAAAAAGTGCTGAACCCATAACAGGAGGGTCCAAGGACTCAAGGGGTCAAGGGTTCGAGGGCTAAAAAATCATTCTGCGACATAGCCACAGCCCCCCTTGAACCCTCGACCCCTTGGACCCTCGAACCCTATATCTTGTAGATAATGCGCTTGTCGGTGATGATGATGTCCACGTGCTTGTCGTGGGACTCCGTGGGCACCTGGGGGATGATCTGCTCCTCGAAGGCGAGCGCCACTTTGCGCGTAGTGACGGGCAGCTCGGGGATGAAACGATCGTAATACCCCTTCCCCGACCCGATGCGCGCGCCTTTTTCATCGAAGGCGAGTCCGGGAATGATGGCGATGTCGATCCGGTGCAGGGGCACCGGCTTGCAGCGGGCGGGATTCGGCTGCGCGACACCGCGCGGACCGGCTGAGAGGTCCTTGGCGGGGGTATCGATCTTCAGGGTCGTGACCTTGCGGCGCTCGGCGTCAAACACCGGCAGGACGACGATTTTGTTCAAGTCAAAGGATTTACGGATGATGTTCTGCGTGCGGACCTCGTTTTCGCCATGGACATACAGCAAGGCGATGCGGGCTTCCAGAAAATTGGCGAAATCGAACAGCCTGGACTCGATGGCCCGGGTGCGTTCATTGCGCTGCTTTTCCGTCAGCGCGCCGACGACTTTGGCGATGTCTTTCCGGATCTGCTCCTTGGATGCGCGGATTTCCTCCATTGGCCCCTCTCCGTGACCCCTCGAAATAGTTGCCGGCATGCGCCACCTGCGGGGCGGCACCCGGAATTGCCATTGACTAAGCCTCTGCGTGCGTGTAAACAAACCCCATATCAGACCCACCGGGATCGTCAAGCAATACATTAAATTTACTATTATAATCGGTTTATGCTGGAAATCAAGCTTATCAGGCAAAATTTGGCTGCGGTGGAAGCCGCGCTGGGGACACGAGGGCAAAGCGCCGACCTGGAAACGTTCAAAACCGTCGACGCCCAGCACCGCCAGGCACTCCAGGAAGTCGAAGAGCTGCGACACCGTCGCAACGTGGTCTCCGACGAGATCGCCCGACTCAAACGCGCCGGCGACCCGGCCGAGGCCTTCGTGGTGGAAATGCGCGCCGCCTCGGCCCGCATCAAGGTGATCGAAAAAACGCTCGCCGAGACCCAGGAGACCCTCAGCGCCATCCTGATGGCCCTTCCGAACCTGCCCCACGCCTCGGTGCCGGTCGGAAAGGACAGCAGCGAGAACCCCGTCATCAAGACCTGGGGGAAGGTGCCGCAGTTCGAGTTTGCACCGAAGGCCCACTGGGACATCGGCACCGACCTGAAAATACTCGATTTCGAGCGCGCCACGAAGATCACCGGCGCCCGTTTCCCCCTCTATTTCGATGCCGGCGCCCGTCTCGAGCGCGCCCTGATCAACTTTATGTTGGACGTGCACACCCGCGAGCACGGATTTCGCGAGGTGCTGCCCCCCTTCATCGTGAACCGGCCGTCCATGACCGCCACCGGTCAGCTGCCCAAATTCGAGCAGGATCTCTTCAAGCTCGAGCAGTGGGACTATTTTTTAATCCCGACGGCCGAGGTGCCGCTGACCAACATCCACCGCGGGGAGATCCTGGACGAAGACGCACTGCCCTGCTGCTACACCGCCTGCACGCCCTGTTTCCGGTCCGAGGCCGGCTCCTACGGCAAGGACACGCGCGGCCTGATCCGCCAGCACCAATTCAACAAGGTCGAACTGGTTAAGTTCTGCACCCCCGAGGCCTCCGATGCGGAACTGGAACGTCTGCTCGCGCAGGCCGAAACCATTCTGGTCAAGCTCGGCCTGCCCTACCGGGTGGTGCTCCTGTGCACGGGAGACATGGGGTTCGCCGCGGCCAAGACCTATGACATCGAGGTCTGGATGCCGGCCCAGGGTGTCTACCGGGAGATATCCTCCTGCAGCAATTTCGAGGATTTCCAGGCCCGGCGCGCGGACATTCGTTTCCGGCGCAAGGGGAAAAAGGGCACCGAACTGGTGCACACCCTCAACGGTTCCGGACTCGCCGTGGGCCGCACACTGGCCGCCATCCTCGAGAACTGCCAGCAGGCCGACGGCTCCGTTGCGATCCCCGAGGCCCTGCGCCCCTACGCGGGAGGGATGGAAGCGATCAGAGGGGTTCCAAAGTGAAACCGAACGACTTTCCCGCTGACATTCAACCGTATCTGTTGCCCTCGCACACGGGCCGGATGGTCTACCGCTGCCTGGGGTGCGGGGGGCAGTTCGGCATCGAGCAACTGCTCTACGTGTGCCCGGAATGCCGGCAGGTGCTGCTGATCGAGGACCTGAACGCGCCGCGGCTAAAGCAAATCCCCGGCCCCCTGTGGCGGCGCATCTTCGACTACCGCAAGATGCTGACCCTGACGGCCCTCAAGGGCATCTACCGCTACCACGAGTTCATCGGGCCGGTGATCCCGCTGGAGGCAGTGGTCTACCTGGGCGAAGGCCACACGCCCCTCGTCGCCGCCAACGCTCCCCTGCGCGACAAGGCCGGGGCGGACTTTTTTTTCAAAAACGACGGCCAGAACCCGAGCGCGTCCTTCAAGGACCGGGGCATGGCGAGCGCGTTCAGCTACATTAACGCCATGATCCGGCGGGGGGAGGTCTCGGAGATCCTGGCCATCTGTGCCTCCACCGGCGACACGTCGGCCGCCGCCGCCCTCTACGGCTCGTATCTGGCGCCGCGGATCAAATCCGCCGTGCTGCTGCCCCACGGGAAGGTCACCCCCCAGCAGCTGGGGCAGCCCCTGGGCAGCGGGGCGGCGGTCTTCGAAATCCCCGGGGTGTTCGACGACTGCATGAAGGTGGTCGAGGCCCTGTCCGAGAATTACCACGTGGCGCTGCTCAACTCCAAGAACGCCTGGCGCATCCTGGGGCA
>DATITS010000329.1:0-12717 GCA_035467535.1 Desulfobacterales bacterium | reverse complement strand
GGATACCGATGATTGCCACTGTGGTGTTGCTCCACCTGCTGCGCTGGATGCACATCGGTATCATCAACTTCAAGGTGTTCGTGCTCATCATCATGGTCTGGTCCCTGATGCTGATTCTTTTCTATTACCATACACGGACCGGCCGGAGCACGGATCAGAAAACCGATGCGGCATTGGAGGCCGGGATGTCTTCGGACGATTAGGATCCGCCTTCGGAACAGGCCAAGAATGGAATGTCGATGAGTGCCAACATTGATCTGAAGGACAAGCTCATGAGCGCCGAGGAGGCCGTGCGGCGCTTTGTCAAAGACGGGGACATGATCGCCCTGGGGGGCTTCACGGTCAACCGCAACGCCATGGTCATCGCGCGCGAAATCATCCGCCAGGGCCGCCGCGACCTGCACCTGGTGATGCACTCTCACGGCCAGGCCATGGATATCCTGGTCGGGGCGGGCTCGGTGAGCCGCTTGGAGCTGGCCTACGGCGGCACCGGTCGTTTCGCGCCCACCGGCATCCGGTTTCGCAAGGCGGTGCAGTCCGGACAAGTGCAGGTGGAGGACTACTCCAACTTCCACATGAGCCTGAGGTTCCTGGCCGGGGCGCTGAACCTGCCTTTCATTCCCAGCTGTTCCGGGTTTGAAAGCGACGTGTTGAACCGGCAGGGCTTCGGCCCCGAGGTGCGCGGTCGGGGGCAGATCCCCTCCCACAAGGCGATCGTCACGGACAACCCGTTCAGCCCCGACCGAGAGCCGGTGGTGCTCCTGCCGGCGCTCACCCCCGATGTGGCGCTCATGCATGCCCAATTTGTGGGCACGGACGGCACCGTGCGCATCAAGGGGCTCACCTTCCTGGACATCGAGCAGGCCAAAGCCGCCAGCTGCGTCATCGTCACTTGCGAAGAGGTGGTTCCCAGCGCCTTCCTGCGCCAGGATCCGGACCAGAACTCTCTGCCGCCTTTCCTGGTGGATGCGGTAGTGCCGGCGCCCTTCGGGGCCCACCCAACGGCTTGTCTCAATTTCTATGACTACGATCCGCGCCACTTGAACATGTACCGCCAGATGGCAGGCAACGACGAAGACTTCCGCAAATACCTGAAAGAGTGGGTCTACGAAGTGGCCGACCAGGAAGCCTACCTGGCCAAGGTCGGTGTCAGCGACCTGATGCGCATCAAGGCCAACTCAAGCGTGGGCTATGCGCCCGGCCTGGACCGCAGATAAGCGAGGAAGTGTAGAATGGCGCACGCCTATACGAGCAAAGAGATGATGGCCCTGGCGGCCGGCCGTCTGGTTCAGAACGGCGACGTGTTGTTCGCCGGCACCGGCCTTTCCATGTTGGCGGCCACCGTGGCCAAGCGCATCCACGCCCCGCAGTCGATTGTCTTTTTTGAGACCGGCGGCATCGATCCTTCATTGGAGGAGCTGCCCCTGGCCGTGGCCGACCCCCGGGTGATGGTGGGCACCTGTATGAACTCCGGGCTCCTGGATGCCTTTTCCCTGCTGGTGCACCGCCGCCTGCGCACCATCGCCTTCCTGGGCGCGGCCCAGATCGACCCTTTCGGCAACATCAACTCCACCTGCCTGGGTGACTACCATCGCCCCAAGGTGCGCTTTCCCGGCGCCGGCGGAGCCTGTGACGCCGCCAGCCAAGCCTTCGGGGTGATCATCTTCATGCAGCAGGAGAAAAAGCGTTTTGTGGAGAAGGTGGACTACCTGTCCAGCGTGGGGTGGCTGAGGGGGGCAGCCTCGCGTAGGGAAGCCGGCTACAAGCGCGGCGGGCCCATGGCCGTGGTGACCAACCTGGGGGTAATGAAGTTCGACGAGCAGAGCCGGCGCATGTATCTGGCCGCCTGCTACCCGGGCATCAGCCCCGCCCAGGTGGCTGAAAACACCGGCTTCGCCCTGGACCTGACACGGGCCGAGGAGTCCCTTCCGCCAAGTGCAGAGGAATTGACTATTCTGCGTCGGGATGTGGACCCCCAGCGCCTCATCCTGGGGCCTGCGCCGGAATAAACCTTGACGACTTCGTAAAAAGCCCAACTTCGGCGTTGCGCTTCATCGCGTTGTCACTGCGGCGTACGATAAGTACGCCTCGTGACACGCGATTGTTTGCTTTCGCAAACATAACGCTGCAAGCACTGACGTGCTTTTGTCTTTTCGGCCGCTGGCCGAAAATCCAAGCCACCCGCGCGGCGGGTGGTCGTTAGAGCGCGCGCCTTGAATTTGGAACTTTTTACAAAGTCGTCTGTAGTCCGACTTTTACGAGCCCAAAAACTTTTACACGCACAGCGGGGGATCCCCGTAATATCCGTGAGAAAGAGATAATGGATCGATGAGCATGGAAAACGTGGTGATTGCAGCCGGAGTCCGCACGCCCATCGGGCGCTACGGCGGCTCCTTGCGCCAGGTGCCGGTCTACGAACTGGGGGCGGTGGTGCTGAACGAAGCCGCGCGCCGTGCCGGTATCGAGCCGGGCCAAGTGGACGAGGTGCTCGTCGGCCAGTCCTATCAGAACGGCGAATGCGCCAACGCCGGGCGTTTTGCCCTGCTCGCCGCCGGCTGGCCGGAGTCGGTCCCGGCCCTCACCCTGGACCGGCGCTGTTGCTCGGGCCTGGATGCGGTTCTCTTCGGCGTCATGAAGATCCAGACGATGAACGCCGAGGTGGTGGTGGCCGGCGGCATGGAGTCGATGAGCCAGGTCGAACTGTACCTGCCCGGTGACATCAAGTGGGGGCTGGGCGGTCGCGTGGATTCCAAGTGGGGCTTCATGCCGAGCGGCCACGGCGCGTTGGCCATGTGGGGCGTTCCTTTCTACGACCGGATTCAGCGCGCCCGCGTCATGAGCCAGCCCATCGCCCGTTACGGCGAGCTGAATTCCATGATGTCGTGGGCCGAAAACGCGGCCAAGGCCGAGGGGATCAGCCGGCAGGCGGCCGATGAATGGTCGGCCCGCTCGCACGCCCGGGCCATTGCCGCCCAGCAGGCAGGCCGCTTCGCCCAGGAGATCGTGCCCGTGCCGCTCAAGGGCAAGACGGGTGAGGAGGCGGTGTTTGCGGTCGACGAAACCCCCCGCGCCGATGCCACGCTGGACAAGCTCGCCAAACTCAAGCCGGTCTACCCGGACGGGGTGTGCACGGCCGGCAACTCCTCCAGCGAGAACGACGGTGCGGCGGCTCTGGTGCTCGTTTCCGAAAGCAAGGCCCGGGCGCTGGGGCTGAAGGTGGTGGCCCGCTTCGTGGCCGGCGCCAATGCCGCCTGCGACCCCACCCTGACGTATCCGGCGGTGGACGCGGCCGTGCGAAAGGCTCTCGGCAGGGCAAGGCTGACCATCGACGAGATCGACCTGTTCGAGATCCAGGAGGCATTTGCCGTGCAACTGCTGGCCGACGCCAAACTCATGGGGATCAAACCGGATGACTATGATCGCAAGATCAATGTCAACGGATCGGGCATCAGCCTGGGGCACCCCATCGGCGCCACCGGCGTCATGCGGCTCATCACCCTGTTGCACCAGATGAGCCGCCAAGGGGCCCGCTACGGCCTGATCACCATTTGCGGCGGCGGGGGACAGGGCATTGCAGCTATTTTCGAGCGGGTCTGACGGCGTGCCGGGGTATCTCTTTCAGACGAGGATAGCGCATGAAAAACGAACAGCCTTTCCGGAGTCTCATCACCGCCTTCGCCGGCCATCTGCCCTGCATCGACCCTGAGGCCTATGTAGACATTTCGGCCCGGCTCATCGGCCGGGTGAGCCTGGCGGCCGGTGTGACGGTTTGGCCGGGGGCGGTGCTGCGGGCCGACGACGAGGAGATTCGTGTCGGCCAGGGCAGCGCGGTATTGGACCTGTGCCTGCTGGAGGCGCCCAAAGACCACCCGGTGATCGTGGAGCCGGGGGCCCTGGTCAGCCACCAGGCTTGCCTGCACGGGGCGGTGGTGAGGAGCGGGGCCTTGGTGGGTATTCGAGCGATCGTGCTGGACGGAGCGGAGGTGGGCGAGGGTGCGCTGGTGGGCGCCGGGGCGGTGGTTCCGCCGCGCATGCGGGTGCCCGCCGGGGTGCTGGTGCTGGGGATGCCGGCCAAAGTGGTGCGTGAGCTCAATCCGGCCGAACGTAAGCTGGTGGCCCAGCAATTGTCCGACCTGACGGCCAAGGCCGCCATCTACCGCTGCGGATAGCGGGCAGGACGTCGTCTATTCTCTCGTTGAACTCTGCCTTGCATCTTGTCTGAACATCCGACGCTGGATTCCCAACCACTACAGGATGTATCCGTCCCACTCTTGACACCCAACATTTTTTAGGGGATTATTACCTATTGAATACCTTTCTCTGATGACCCCGCCAGCAGCAGGAGAACTGCATGGAACGCTACGCCGAAACGACCCGACAGACCTACGAGGGATGGGACGAGTTCTACAACAAGCCGGTCGATGAAAAGATCGAGTTTTTCAAAATGAAGGGCCGGGTCTTCGACATCATCTATGCCCAGCAGTTCGACCGGCAGTTGCTGGACCCGCTCTGCGATCTCGCGGAGAAGATCCGGATGCTCGCAAAGACCAAGATGGGCGCGCGGAAGCTGAGCAGCCTGCTTCAGCACAAACGGGCCATGCTCTATTTTGTGCAGCCCTCCACCCGGACCTTTCTGTCGTTCCAGAATGCCTGCCATCTCTTGGGGCTGAACGTCTCCGAGAGCCGCGGCACGAGCACCAGCTCCGAGGTCAAGGGGGAGTCTCCGGAAGATACCATCCGCACCTTCGCGAGCTACGTCGATCTGATCATTTCCAGGCACCCCGAGGCCGGATTTGCCGAGAAGACGGCCTGGGTGCTGAACCAGACCGAGCGGCCGGTGCCGGTCCTGAACGGCGGCTCCGGATCGGACCAGCACCCGACCCAGGCGCTGCTCGACATCTACACCCTGCAGCGCGAGTTTCAGAACATCGGCGGCCTGGACGGCAAGAAGATCGCCATGGTGGGGGACCTGAAGCGCGGTCGCACCGTGCGCTCGCTCTCCTACCTGCTGAAGAACTACAAGGATGTCACCATCTACTACGTGGCACCGGAGGTCTTCCGGATGCGGGACGACATCAAGGAGTTCCTGAAGCGGCATGCCATCCCCTACTACGAAACCGACGATTTCGAGAGCGTGATGCCCAAGGTCGATGCCATCTACATGACGCGCATCCAGAACGAGTACGCCACGGACCCGAAGAGCGAGACCGAGACCTTCCCGGCCTTTCATTTCAAGAAAGAGCACCTTGCCAAGATCCACGCCCACTGCGCCATCATGCATCCGCTGCCCCGGCGCTACGAGATCGAGGTCGCGGTGGACAAGGACCCGCGCGCGGCTTACTGGCGCCAGGAGCGCAACGGCATGTGGATTCGCGCCGCCCTCATCGCCTACGTCTTCCGTGTGGAGGATGAGATCCTGGCCGAGTTTGCCTGAAGGCGGGAACTCACAGGGTGCAGTAAGAGTGCCGAACGCAGGGGGCCTTTCCGGGCCCCCTGTTTTTTTAGAGGGGTGCCTCCACGCTGCAACGGCCATCTGCCCGGGTCGAACCAGATTGAAGCCCCCTGCAGCAAGCTGCAGGGAATCTTCGTGCGCAAGACCATAGTGCAGGGGCTCACAATGGGGGCTTTGAAGATGTAGCCGGAAAATGGTTTTTGGTATTTAGTGTTCGGCCAAACACCAAACACCCAACACGAAACACCCAACACGAACCTATGGTTAACCTTTCAGTAGACTCAAAGGTAATCCACGACATCGGTCTCGTGATCTTCGACAAGGACGGGACCCTGATCGAGCTCTACCACTATTGGTCGCAGATGGTGGCCCTGCGTGCCCGGCTCATCTGCGAAGCACTGGGGCTGGGAACGGAGCCTCAAGCCGGCATGCGGTGGGCGCTGGGGGTGGATGAAAAGGCCGGGCGGCTAAGGCCCGAAGGCCCGGTCGGCCTCAAGAAACGCGAGGTCGTAATCAAAGCGGCCACCGATTATCTCGGCGGGATCGGCCACCGGGACACGTTGCGGCTCTGCGAGCAGGCCTTCGAGCGTGCCGACGAGATCTCAAGCGGTGACCTCAGCCGATTCATCCGGCCGATCCGGGGGGCGGTGCCCCTGATGGCGGCACTGCATGATCGCGGCTGCCGCGTGGCGCTGGCAACGGTAGACGTGAGCCGGCGCGCCCGGCTCGCCATGGAGTTCATGGGCGTAAGCGGAACCCTCGACCTGGTCGTCGGCGGGGAAGAGGTGGCCCGCTCGAAACCCGATCCCGAAATGGTCCATATCATCCTCGACCGCCTAGGGGTCGATCGTTCGCAGGCCGTCATGGTGGGCGACGCCCTCAACGACGTTCAGATGGGCGCAAACGCCGGCCTTGCGGCATCCATCGGCGTGCTCACGGGCTTCGCCACTGCCGAGCAGCTGCGGGCTTTAACTCCTTTCGTCGCCCAGGACGTGTCGAAGCTTGCCGTTTGTCTGAAAAGTAACTATATCGAACAAAGCGGTTGAGGAACAAGCATCAGGCAGAACTTGCCGCCGGAGAAAAGCACAATGCTGGATGCCTGCGTTGAAAAGAACGTTCTGGAAGAATTGCTGAAGCTGCTGAAGCTGGAGCAGATCGAGGAGAACATCTTTCGCGGCCAGAGCCAGGATCTGGGCTTCGGCAACGTCTACGGCGGACAGGTGCTGGGGCAGGCGCTGTCGGCGGCCTATCAGACCGTGCCCTCGGAGCGCCGGGCCCACAGCCTGCATGCCTATTTTCTCAGGCCGGGGGATGCCCGCCGGCCGATCGTCTACAACGTCGATTGCATTCGCGACGGCAAGAGCTTTACCACCCGCCGGGTCGTGGCCGTCCAGAAGGGCCGGCCGATATTCAACCTGGCCGCCTCGTTTCAAATCGACGAGCCGGGATTTGATCACCAGGATCCCGCGCCTTCCGTGCCCGGCCCCGATGGCCTCGTCTCCGAGCTGGAGCTGGCGAACCGGATCGCCGACCAGATCCCGGCCCCCATCCGCGAGAAGTTTCTGTGCCGGCGGCCGATCGAAGTCCGGCCGGTGAACCCCATGAACCCCTTTGCACCGGAAAAGCGCGCGCCGGTGAGATACTACTGGGTCAAGGCCATCGACAAGATGCCGGATGATCCGGCCATCCATCAGTACCTGCTGGCCTACGCGTCCGATTACGGCTTGGTGGTGACAGCGCTTTACCCCCACGGACAGAGTTTCTGGCAGCCGGCGATGCAGGTCGCCAGCCTCGACCACGTCATGTGGTTTCACCGCAGCTTCCGCATGGACGACTGGCTGCTGTACGCCATGCAAAGCCCCAACGCGTGCAGGGCGAGGGGGCTGGCCTTCGGCAAAATCTTCACCCGGGAGGGACTCCTGGTGGCCACCGTGGCCCAGGAAGGGCTGATCCGCTATCACGGCCGCAAATAAAACGCACCGGCCGGGGGTGCCATCGGGCCGCTTCAGCTTGGGTTTGCCGAGCAGCCCGTCAACAGCGACGGGGTGTTTTGTTCAGAACCCATAGCCGACGGACAGAATGTAGCGGTAGTCGGACTTGTCGGCGTCCTCGGCGGGGGTGTTGTCCCAGTCCCACTCGAAGCCGGCATTAAGAGACAAGCCGCCGCGGATGGGAAACCGCAGCCCGCTGCGGGTGAACATGAACACATCGCTCGTGTCGGAAGCGCTGACATATCCTTCGCTTGAGAAGTAATACTGAAACAGCTTTTCGAAGAAAAAGCGGTCGAACGTGACCCCCCAGCGGCCGGACAATGACTCGTCCCTGCCTGCGCCGTCG
The DNA here is from genome assembly GCA_035467535.1 of Desulfobacterales bacterium. Taxonomy (GTDB): domain Bacteria; phylum Desulfobacterota; class Desulfobacteria; order Desulfobacterales; family SpSt-501; genus SpSt-501. The sequence continues at coordinate 4,928 of DATITS010000329.1, read as the reverse complement.
TAGTTTGTGTAGACATAGCTCGGGCCGGTCTCGACCGATAGATTCATGAGCTCGCCCTCAAAAAATTGATACCCCACGCCGGGGCCGATCGTCGTCCTCAAGCTGAGGTTCTTGAATCGATCTCTTTCGGCAAGCCCGTTCAAATACCAGTAAAACGCCTGGGTCAGAAAGTAGTCATGCTTCAGATGGCCCATGGCGTTGTCTTCGGTTTTGCGGTTGTCCTCGGATGCGCGGTTGTAGGCTCCCCCCAGGGTCACCCGGTGGCTGACCGTTCGGGCGAGCAACCCCGCGTCGATGTGGGTGTTTTTCAAGTCGGTGTTGCCGCTCGCCTTGTTGAACCCCACGTTGATGCGGCCATTGAGTTTGATCGGCTGCTCATCGGGGGGATTAATGGCCGTCACGCGGGCCAGTTCAACCGGCGCGGGATCCGCCGGGGAGGATGCCGCCAGCTTGATCCGTCCCGGCGTTTCGCCGGATGTCGGAGTTCCGCGGATAATGGACCCGTCCGCCAGAACGAGGGTGAGCGGCGCATCCGTGGCAAGCTGGTCCACGTGATTCCAGTCGATGGTCAGCTGGCCGGCGAAATCCGTCTCCAGAACGAGCTTGTCCTCACTCATGGAGACGATGGTGCCCGACAGGCGGTTGCCGTTTTTCAGAAAAACCTCGTCAGCCGATGCAGTTGCTGTCAGGAAGAAGAACAGCAGCCCCGCCGTCGCCAAAACGGTTGCCGATCGATTCATGTCCGTTCCTTGCTCGTCAATGGTTTTGAACCGCATCGTCGACGTTTGCGTCCACGATGTCCGCCTGACCATCCAGAGAAACCCTTTTATGCGCTGCTTCGCCGCAAGTCAAATGCGATGCAGCGGAGCCGCCGCCCGCCCTCAGACCGCACCGCCGATAGAGCGGTTGAGCCGAAACCATCGCAGTGGTTGCATTCTCGAAAATCCGGCTTATAATATCCGTCACATCCCGTCCCTCCGACGGGATGTGCTGTTTTTAAAAGCTGCCTCGGCGGCGATGAATGGAAAAACAATCGGCAAGGAGAAAAAAATGGCGGATCTTTCGCAGTTTACGCTTTACAGCGGCGCCCATCGCGGAGCTGAGTCCGAATTCGGAAGACTGGCAGAACGCTGGGGGGTCAAGGAAGTCAACTTTTCTTTTGAGGGGCATGCCCCGGAGCGGGCCAGGGGGATCCGGGTGCTGGGACCGGCGGAGCTCGACAAGGGCGATGTCAGCATGGAGATCGTCTCCACCCGCATGGGCCGCACCTACTCCAAGGCGGACAAGATCCGCAAGGTCATCCAGTCCATCTTCCACATGATCAACAACGGCTACCAGGTGTTCGCCGTGGGCTGGATCCAACCGGACAACACCGTCAAGGGCGGCACCGGCTGGGGGGTGGAGCTGGCCAAGCTCTTCAACCGCGACGTCAACGTTTACGACCAGGACCGCCGGGGGTGGTTCTCCTGGAAAAACTTCCAGTGGGTGGCCGAAACGCCGGTCATCTCCGAGAAGACCTTTGTCGGCACCGGGACCCGGAACCTCACCGAGGACGGCCTCAAAGCCATCCAGGACCTCTTCACGAGATCCTTCGGACCTGCGAAAAAGTAACCCGGCATAAAGAAAGTTTAAAGTCGAGGCCGGGATGGAGCACGCCGGCAGCTCCGTCCCGGCTTGTGTTTTTTCAGGGATGCCGGGATGTGGATCAGCACGACCGCAAGCCTTTCCACCGCTCCCTCCGTCTGCGCTCGGCCCCCTGGAGCAAGGCATGGCCGCTATCCTTCAGGAGGAGCTTGCAGACGTGCTCCGACACGTTGAGACGCCTGGGGGACGCCGGATTTTTGAACCATTTTTCTCATCAGACGATTATGCTATAGAAAGTGAAAAGAAGCCCGCAGCAGTTCCTTAGCCGAGGAGGATGCCTTGAACTTCAACACCCTGTCCGATGCGCATCTCAAGAATGTTAAGGCCATGGTGGCCCCCGACCGTTTTTCCACCGGTGATTCCATCCTGGAACTGCACGCCAAGGACCAGTCGCGGCACCCGGCGTGCCGGCCCGAGGCGGTGGCCTGGCCGCAGACGGCATCCGAGGTGGCGGCCATTCTCAAATATGCCGACGAACATCGCATCCCGGTAACCGGCTGGGGGGCCGGTTCCAGCCTGGAAGGCAACCCCATTCCAGTCTGCCGGGGGCTCGTGCTCGATTTCAGCCGCATGAACCGGATTCTCGCCATCCGCGAGGAGGATTTTCAGGTGGACCTCGAACCGGGGGTGGTCTACCAGGACCTGAACGAAAAACTCAGGCACACCGGCCTGTTTTTTCCACCCGACCCCGGCGCTCGGGCGACCCTCGGCGGCATGATCGCCAACAACGCCAGCGGCACCCGCACGGTGCTCTACGGCTCCACCCGGGACTACGTCATGCGCCTGGTGGTGGCCCTGGCGAGCGGGGAGTTGATCGAACTCGGCACCCGGGCCAGCAAGAGCTCCTCGGGCTACAGTCTCATCAACCTGTTCGTCGGTTCCGAGGGCACCCTCGGCATCGTGGTCGAGGCCACCATGCGGCTCGTGGGTTTTCCGGCGGAGGTTTCCGCCGCCGTGGCAACATTCCCATCGGTCGCGGCGGCGGCCCGCACGGTTTACGAGCTCAAGCGCTCGGGACTCAACCCAGCGGCCCTCGAGCTCCTCGGGCCGGAGTGCATCGCATTGATGAACCAGGAGGAAAAACTCGGACTGGCCGTGGAGCCGACCCTGTTCCTCGAGTTCCACGGCGCGAGCACCAGCCAGCTGGCCGAGGTGCTGGATTCCGCCAAGGAAATCTGCGCGGCTGAGGGATGCCGAGACTTCCGTCCGGGCCTGGGGCGGGCCGAACGCGACCGGATATTCAAGGCGCGGCATGCCCTCGGCGAGATGATCCAGCACAACCACCCCGAGCACCACATCCTGATCATGGACGTGGCGGTGCCCATCACCCGCTACATCGAGCTGCTGGCGGAGATGCAGGCCGAAGTCAACGCCCACGGCCTCATCGCCTATACCCTCAGCCACGCCGGCAACGGCAACGTGCACCTGAACATCGCCGGCCGCAAGGACGACCCCGCGGAATGGGATTTGGTGCAAAAGGTTTCCGAGCGGCTGGTGCTGAAGACCATCGCTCTCGGCGGCACCGCTACCGGCGAGCACGGGGTGGGCCTGGGCAAACGCAAATACATGCCGACCCAGCACGGGACAGGACTCGCCTGGATGCGACGCGTGAAGGAGCTCTTCGACCCGAACGGGATACTGAATCCGGGCAAAATTTTTCCGGGGTAAACATGCAGCGTATTGCGGCGGTTCAGAAAACCATCGCCGCCTGAACCGCAAAAGCGTGCGAATCATAAAAAAGACCGCATTCCTTACGGTCGAAGATTCCCTGCCGCTTGCTGCAGGGAATCTTCAATTGAATTGCAAACCTCAAATCCGTTCTTATCATTGTAAAAAATGCATTTCTCCTTCACCTGTTGAAACCATCATTCAGGACAACGGCCATGAATCGCCTGGTGAGAATTCTTCGCAGCAAACCGTTCATCATCGCCGTCTCCGTCATCGTCGCCTACACGCTATCCGGGTTTTTCCTGGCGCCTTACCTGGTGCGGCACTACGTGCCCAAGATCGTCCAGGAGCAGCTCCAGAAGCAGGCCGTGATCGGCGAGGTGCGCTTCAACCCGTACGTCTTCACCTTCGAGGTGAACGACTTCCACATGGACGAGCCGGACGGGCAGCCGATCGTGGGCTTCAAACGGTTTTTCGTCGATTTCGAGCTGAAAAGCCTTTTCAAGTGGGCCTGGACGTTTCGGCAGGTCAGCCTCGAGGGGCCGCAGGTGAACGCGGTCATCGACTCCGCTGGCGCGCTCAACCTCGCGCAGCTCGCGCCGCCGGACACGGCACCTCCGCCGCCCGCCGCGGACAAGGACAAGGGAATGCCGCGGCTGATCTTTGAGGAGATCGTGGTCGACCAGGGGCAGATCGATTTCACCGACCGCCGCCAATCCACGCCCGCCGCCATAACGTTCAAACCCTTCAAGCTGCAGATGCAGAACATCACCACTCTGCCCGGGCAGGAGGGTCCGAAGTCCATTACGGCGACCAGCGGCGAGGGAGAAACCTTCCGCTGGACCGGCCACGTCCGTCTCAACCCGGTGGCCACGAAGGGAACCCTCGCCGTCGAAAATCTGCGGACCGCCACTCTCTGGGAGTTTGCGCGGGACGCCGTGAATCTTGCGCCGCCGGCCGGTAAACTGACCGCGACTGCCGACTACAGTGTAGACCTGGGGGGTGCTGAGCCGCAGGTGACACTTGCCAACCTCGCCGTCACCCTCACCGGCCTGGTGCTGAAAATGCATGGCGGTGAGACCCCCTTCCTGGAGATGCCCGACCTGCGGCTCAGCAACGGGCGCATCGATCTGGCCCAACAGCGGGTCGAGGTGGGAAAGCTCGCGCTCACCGGCGGCCGGGCGCGGCTCGCCGTGGACGAGAACGGCACGCTCAACCTGGAGCGCATCGCCAAGGCATCCAAAGCGCCGGCCCCCGCGGTCCCACCGGCGCCCGGCGGTGCCGCGAAACCCTGGAAGATCCACCTGGCGGCGTTTGATCTGACCGGCTTTGCGCTGGACTACCAGGACGCGAGCCGCACACCGGCGCTCAAAGCCGGCATCGGCGCCATCAAGGTCGATCTGAAGGCTGAGGCCGAAACCGGCGGCGCTGAAACCCAGGTCCGGGTGAACGACATCGTCGTGGGCCTTGCGGGAGTCCAGGCCGGGCTTGCCGACGCGCCGGTCCCGGCGGTCCGGATCGACAGGATCGGCCTCGAAGGCGGCGCCTACGATCTTGCGGCCAATGCCATGACCATTTCCAAGATCGGCATAGAGGGCGGCGGGATCGACCTGCAA
>DATITS010000328.1:0-4769 GCA_035467535.1 Desulfobacterales bacterium | reverse complement strand
GACCAGCGCGACGCCGCGACCCAACCACCGACGTCATTGGTGGCCGATGCTCACAAGCAGGGGTTAGTCGTCCACGTGTTTACGTTCCGCAATGAGAAGCGGCATCTGGCTTCCAGCTATCGGGGTGATCCGCAAGCCGAGTACCTGCTGTTCTTCCGGTCGGGCGTGGACGGGGTGTTCAGCGAGTTTCCGGACACAGCCGGGATGGCACGTGCGGCCTATTTGCGTGAGGGTGGGCACTGACCCGGCTGTCGAGTTGATCTGATTTGAGCGGCCACATCCGCTTCAGTTTGACTAAGAATTTTACCTGTAATTTACGGAGGAAAAACAGGTCTAAGAAGAAGTTTAGTGGTAAACAATGGGATGGACGCCCATATACAAAGATGGGCCAATCAGAGAGGGTGGGTGTCCGGAAATAATGCTGCCTCGCCCCCGGGGGAGATAACGGGGGATTTGAATTCATGCCTGCCAACAATTATAGGTTACTATGGTATGAAAAAAATCGGTCCATCTACCAAGCAAACTATTTGGGATTGTGAGTTCTATACCTTCCGTAAAATGCGAACGCCTTTACGAAACCGCTGACCGGGAAAGGTGGTGCAGATTGAAGCAGGTCCGATGGATACACATAGCGGCTATTTGTTCTGTGTTTGGGGTTTGGGCGTGCAACGGTGCCGGGGAAGAATCCTCGTCAAGCACGGTTCAACCGCCCGGCGTGGTCAGCGTCTCTCCTTTGGCCAACGAAAGCGCGGCCAGTGCCGTCAACGTGGTTTCCGCCACCTTCGACAAGAACATGAACTCGGCTTCTACCGGAAGTTTCACAATTTACGGGTCTCAGACGGGCAAGATTTCCGGCACCTACGCCGGGGGCGGTACCACGTCCCTGAGTTTTGACCCTTCCTGGAATTTCAAACCGGGCGAAGAGATCGAAGTGACTTTGACCCAATCCTTGACCTCAACCAGCGGTGCGGGTTTGGATCAACCCTACGTCTATCGTTTTTGGGTCGAGACGGGAGGCGGCACAGGGGTATTTCTTGACGAGCAGACAGTCCCCGGCCAGGTGGGCGCCAGAGCGCTGGCAGCGGGTGATTGGGATGGCGACGGCGACCTGGACTTGGCCGTGGTCGATTTCGGCGCCAACAGCGTCAGGATTCTGAAGAATGACGGCACCGGCAATTTTTCCGTGTATAGCACGATTGCCGGCCAGTTGGGCGCCACAGCGCTGGTAGCGGGTGATTGGGATGGTGACGGCGATCTGGATTTGGCGGTGGCCAATTTCGACGCCAACAGTGTTACGATCCTGAAAAACAACGGCAGCGGTGTTTTCACGTTTGCGGGCACGATACCCGGTCAGACAGGTCCAAAGGCACTGGCTGCAGGAGACTGGGACGGCGACGGGGACCTGGATCTGGCCATTGCGAATTTCGGCTCCAACAGCATCACTATTCTGAAAAACGACGGCACGGGCATTTTCACGGCTTTCAGAACACTGTCCGGCTTCAATGGGGCGAGCGCCTTCGCTTCCGGGGATTGGGACGATGACGGGGACTTGGACCTCGCGGTGGCGAATTTTGGAGCCGACACGGTGTCCATTCTTGAAAATGACGGCACAGGAATTTTCTCGGCAGGGCGTACGGTGTCGGGCCTGGTGGGCGCCAAGGCCTTGATCGCAGGAGATTGGGACAATGACGGCGACTTGGACCTGGCCGTCGGGAACTTCGGCGCCAACACGGTTGTGATTTTGAAAAACGACGGCACGGGCACCTTCACGCCGTCGAGCACCATCGCCGGTCAGGTGGATGCCATTGACTTGGTGGCCGGGGATTGGGATGGTGACGGCAACCTGGATTTGGCGGTGGCCAATTTTGCCACTAACAGCGTCGCCATCCTTAGAAACAATGGAACGGGTAGTTTTTCGTCACTGAGCGCCATTGCCGGCCAGATCGGAATCAGCGCCTTGGCGGCGGGGGATTGGGGCGGGGATGGAAACCTGGACTTGGCGGCCGCCGACAACGGATCCGACAGTGTTCATATCTTGAAAAATCAGCCTTAACTTTGGGCTGCGGTTCGTGTATACGCTCTTTCAATCGACATAGGATAATTTCTAAGCCAACTCTGAAATATTTCCCCGCCCATATTTGGGTGGACTGCGTGCCTGGCAACGAATCCTATCTTATCAACGAAAATTATTACACCTTTCGTCAGGCAATCTAAAAAAATCCGCCCCTGACATTTCACCGGTCATAAAAAAAGCTGGAGCAGTGCATCGAAACACTACCCCAGTTACAATGAATTTTGGTGGATTCGGTCAGGAGTCCACTGCAAGGCGTTTTTAGCTTGCGGTTCCAACTTTTCCCTTCTGTTTCACCTCTTCTCAAACGGATAGATCATCTTCCTGCCCTGCTTCATGTCTACAGCGGCCAATGGCGAGAGCGCAGACACCGCGTGGTTTCACCTGCCTGGCGAAGCGACGCTGCAAAGAATGCGAACGTCCGGCAACGTCGGGCCGCCCTGCGCGGCCGAGCCGCCGAAACTTGTCAGTGGACCCGAGCAATCCCTGCCCCTTTGCCTATCCGTCGGGGCCTTCAGCTCGGGCGCCGGCTGTTTTTCGCCTCCTTGCCGGCGATTTCCCGCATGATCGTGAGGGTTTCCTCGGCCGCCTTCTTCGGCGGCAGCGCCGTGTCGGCGATGTTGCAGACGAGCTTAGTGATGTCGTGGTCGATCTTCTTCTCCCCCCAGACGCTTCCCTTCGCCACCGTGATGTAGACCGAGTAGGAGTGGTGCATGGTGCCGGGCCGCTCTCCGATGATGTGGAGGATCCCTCTAAAGCCCTTGTTGTCGGCCTTGGCGAACAGGAGCTCGCCGATCCGGTAGCCCGCGCGCACCCTTCCCCCGGCGACGAGGATGTTCGTCTCGCTCATGGGGACGTCGGCCTCGGCCAAAAGCCTCCGCATCTCCTGCAGGTACGGGGTGAGGTGGCCCTCGTCCATGATGGCCTTGGCGTTCAGGCCGTCGGAGATCACGATCTGACCCCTGGGGGCCTTGGCTCCCCAGGAGTCCCTCAGCTTCTCGATTGCCGCGACCGACTCCGGGCTCAGCTGCTCACCCGTGGGCGGATGGAGGATGTAGTCGTTCCTGTCCTTCGACAGGGTCTTGACCCGCAGCACATTCGGAATGGACTTCGCGAACTCGGGGGTCAGCTCCGCCCAGAGGCACTTCTTGGCGTCGTCGTAGTAGGACTTCACCTTCTTCTCGAGATCCAGGTTCAGGTCCCAGAGCTCCTTTCCGTGGCCCGTGGCCAGGTCTACTCCTCTCGCCTCCACCTCCTTCATCTTCTTCCTGCCCTCGGCGTAGACGGCGTCCCTCGATCGTTTGTCCCCCTTCGCCTGGCGATACTTGTAGTATACCCAGAGGGGATCGCCGAAGTGCTTTGTGTACGTGTTGTTCTTGTCCACGATCCCGAGCCGCTTGTAGAAGTCCCACATCGCGTCGTCGACCTTGTATCCAAACTTCTGCCGGATCCGGACGTGGTCCTGGAACGCAGTGGTGAGGTAGCTCAGCATCGGGTCGTTCTTGGTGGGCAGTGCGATCAGGTACGCCGGGTTGGCCGGCATGATCTGGTCCTGGCACCAGTCGAGGTCGGTCAGACTGACCTCCATGTGCAGGGTGGAGCAGATGTCGAGGCCGAGGGTAAGCCCGTGGAGTTTGCCCATAACGATGTCCTCGAGGCAGCACCGCACGAGTTGCCCCTTCGTCTTGAACACCTCCGGCCCGATGAAGCCGGCCACGTCGTTCACGTGGAGCCAGGGCCCTCGGGGCTGGACCTTGGCGAGTTCCATCCCTACCGCCCGGCTGAAGCCGTACTTTCGGGACTCGAGCACCATCATGTCGACGCCGTTCGCCGCACCGTTCGTGAACTCGGAACCCTGCCCGGTCTCGAAGTAGAGCCCGTAACGCCGCCCCTTCTTCGCCTTGGCGTAGCCCAGGATCTTCTCCACCGTCACGTCGAAGGTCTTGTTGCAGTCGTCGGTGCCGGCGAGGCTCTGGAACATCGTCTCCACCAGGCTGGGGTCCTGCTTGGCCGCCTCGGCCTGCACGTCGATGTGGGCGAGCACGCACCACGGGACGACGTCCTTCAGCTTGAAGGTCTCGACGATGTCCTTGAGAGCTTTCTGGACCGCGATGTTGCTCTTGACCTGGCTGTCGACCGGGTTTGTGCCGATCACGATGTCGCCCGTGGCGTAGGCGAACGCGTTGAAGGTCTGCCACCGGACGTCGTCGGGGTGGTCCGTAGGAGAGTTGGGCTGGATGCGGGCACCCATGTAGCCCTTGGCGCCGAGTTTGGTGCCCGGGATGATGTTGAAGATCTTCTTGCCCACGGCGATCAGCTCTTCGTTGGTCATGAGCTTCGGCACGCAGCCGATCGTGTCGCTCGTGAGGCCGTTCATGATCCCCTTGATCTCGGCCTCGGACTTCGTCAGCAGGAACTCCTTCAGCTGACTCATGGTCCAGTCCTTGACCTTGGCGTACTGGGTTTGGTCGGTGGTGCTCCAGACGAGTTTCTGCACGCTGTCGACCAGCAGCGGGTGGTCGTAGAGGTCCTTTATCTTGGTGTTGGCCAGGAGAGCGCGTGCATTCTGGCGGGTCGCCTCGTCCTTGGCGCCCACGCCGATGGCCTCGTCGCCCTCCTTGAACGCGTTCGCCGCGCCGATCACCTGCTGATAGAGGGTCTGATCGAACCCGCCCTTGACCCTCGCGATGTAAGCGAA
>DATITS010000327.1:0-20235 GCA_035467535.1 Desulfobacterales bacterium | reverse complement strand
CCCTTCGCCGCGCGCTGCACCTTGGCGGCCAGCTTCTTCCAGGCGGCGCGGTCGCTCACGCTGATGGCATCCAGCTCTTCCGCAAACTTTCTGAATTTTTCGCTCACCGGTTGTCGGCCTTTTCCCATCACGGGTTCCTCTTGGCTGCGAATCGCTGCCCGACCGCAGCTAATTACCCAGGCATCAGGCAGGTTAAGTTTGAAGGCTTTTTACGCGTCCATGAAGTCTGCTCTCCGACAGGAGTTTTGGCTGAAGACTGAAGGCAATAATTAACGCGCATGTCTTTTCCTTCAGCCTTCAACCGATCCACCTTCAGCCTATCTACATCCACCTTACCAATGATGGCTCCCGGGACAGGGAATTCTCCCTGTCCCGGGATGTTTTTCGCTCACGGCAAATTAGAAATCCGCGAGCTGCTGGTCGTCGTCCAGTGGGATCACCGCTTCGGCCATCGGTTTTCCCGAATTCTTGGCTGGGCCAACCTTGGACTTGAGCTTGCTGATCGCGGAGGCAATCGCCTTGTGGGGCTTACCGCTCTTCGGCGCAGGATGCTCGTCGCTGTGGGAGTCCGCTCTTTTGGCTTTGGAAGAACCGCCGACCATGCTTTGCAGTTCGTCCACCATGCCCTTCATGGTCTCGGCCTGAGCACTCATCTCCTCGGCCGCGGAGGCCGACTCCTCGGCGTTGGCCGCGTTCTGCTGGGTCACTTTGTCCAGTTCGGTCACGGCCGTGTTGATCTGCCCGATGCCCTGAGCCTGTTCGCTGGAGGCCGCGGAGATCTCGGCCACCAGGTCCGCCGCCTTGGCGGAACTGCTGGCTACCTGCTTAAAAGCCGCGTTGGTCTTGCCCACCAGCTCGGAGCCGTCCTTGACCTTCTTCACGGTGCCCTCGATCAGGTTGGCCGTGTTCTTGGCCGCGTCGGCCGCCCGCATGGCCAGGTTGCGCACCTCGTCGGCCACCACCGCAAAACCGGCTCCGGCCTCGCCGGCCCGGGCGGCTTCCACCGCCGCATTGAGGGCCAGCAGGTTGGTCTGGAAGGCGATCTCGTCGATGGTCTTGATGATCTTGGAGGTCTCCTCGCTTGCCTTGGTGATCTCGGCCATGGACTCGGTCAGTTGGCCCATGGACTCGTTGGCCGCACCCACCACCTGCTTGGCCTCGCCCATCAGACCGTTGGCCTGCTGGGCGTTGTCCGCGTTCTGCTTGGTCATGGAGGACATCTCTTCCAGCGAGGAGGAGGTCTCCTCGATGGAGGCGGCCTGCTCGCTGGAGCCTTCGGCCAGGGACTGGGCCGCCGATGACACCTGGCCCGAGGCCGACGCTACTTCCTCGGCGCCCTCGGTGAGGCCCGCAATGATCCGGCTCAGGTTGCGATTGATGCTGCGGGTGATGAGGATCCCGAGAGCCAGGGCCGCCACCACGCCGATGACCATGGAGATTAGGCTCACCAGTTTCAGGAAAGCCGCCTGGCCATCGCCTTCCTTAACATCTTGAACCGCTTCTGCGTTTTGTCTCTGCACGATTTTATCCAGGATCTGGCTGGCCTCGCGTGCCTTCGCTGTCACTGGTCCCAAAGCCGATTCCTTGGCCTGCGCTTCGATCGCAATGGAATCTTTGCCCACCGTAAGCATGGCCTCGAAATGCTTGAAGACATCCTGCATGGCCGGTATCATCTCGCGCTGGTACAAGGCCTGACCTTCTTCGATTTTTCCGTCAGCCACAAAACGCTTGATCTTGCCGACCGCCTCGTGAAACCGCCGGTGCGGTTCCACCAAGGCCTGGAGTTCCGCCGTCAGCTTTTGGTTATCGGGTTTAAAGGTCGGAATCCACTTGCCGGCATTGCAGCCGGTGTGGTCGTCTCCGCCGGCGAAGGCGGCGTCTTTCATGTACAGCAGGTGCAAAACACGCTGGACGACCATGTAGTGATCCTTGGTGTACTGCTCGAGCTGCCGCGCCAGCTCCGTCGGATCGGCAACTCCGTTGCGGTCGAACTGTTTGCTCAGTTCGGCCAGCTTGTTGTTTTCATCGCGCCAGGCGTTCCAGGCTGTTACGAACTGCTTCCAGTCCTCAGCTTCCTCTTTGGTCTGGGGTAGCGCTTCGTAGGTCTTCCAAGCGGCTTGGTAGCCCTCGTGGGCCTTGGCCAGGTTAGCGTATTGCCTCTGACGGTCCCCAGCGGACAGCCCGGGAATGATGAGGGTTCTCATGCTACCCCGGATGTTCTCGGCATTCTCCTTGATCACGTGCAGGCTGTCCACGCTGGGCAGCAGCTCACCGCCGATCCTGTCGATAGTGTGCTCGCTCTTGATGGCCCCGTAGAAGCCCACGATGCCCAGAACCAGGGTGATCGTCGCCACGCCGATGAACGATGCGATCAGCTTCTTTCCGATGGTCCAATGTGCTCTCATGGTTTTGACCTTTCTTTTCGCTAAATTTTAATCCGCAAAGCGGCCTCTATCCGACAACCGTCTGCGTCAAGCCGCCGCGCGCGACAAAGATTCCATTTCAGTGCTCGTCAACGCCTTTTCGATGTCGAGAAGAATCTTCAGGCCTTTACCCACTTTGGCCATCCCGAGGATGTATTCCGTGTTGACACGGGTTCCGAACGAGGGGGTGTCTTCGATGTCCGCCCCTTTGATGTTCAGCACCTCGGAGACGGAGTCCACCACTACCCCCATCGAGACGGTGCCGACGGGCCCTGCGACCTCCACCACGATGATGCAGGTGCGTTCGGTGTAGTCCATCGCCGGCATGCCGAAGCGCCGCCGCAGGTCCACCACCGGGATCACTTTGCCCCGCAGGTTGATCACCCCTTTGACAAAGGCCGGGGTCTCCGGCACCGAGGTGATCGGCAGCATGCCGATGATCTCCCGGATCTTCAAAATCCCGATGCCGTACTCTTCACCGGCCAGCGAGAAGGTCAGGTATTTGCCCTCCCGGTCGGCCGCGTGCGTGACGGCATCACTCATGACTTTTTCTGCATTTCCCATGGTGTCTCCATATCTTCCTAAAGTTTTCTGATTATTATTTCTGTCACCTGTTGTCGCCCTCTGCTCATCACCGGCTCCTCTCGTCTTCAAATCGCTGCCCGGTCGCTGTCGCGCCGCCTTATGCCTCGTCACGGACCATCTTCCCGCTGCGCCGGGCCGTGTGAAAGCCGCCGCCGCTGTGGTAGACGGGGACATTCACCATGAAACCCTGTAACAGCCGGTAGGCCCCCTGCAGGAGTTCGACGGCGTTGGAACAGAGAGCGCTGCTGCGCCGGTTTTCATCGCGCAGCCGGCCGAGGAGCCGGCCGAGGAGTTCGCGACAGCGCCGGAGTTCGCCGGATAACGGATCGGGCGAACGCTGCGCCAGAAATTCCAGCGTGAGCTCTGAGGCCAGAACACCCAGGTCCCGGGCCAGAACATCGACCAGGCCGACCCGCTGCTTTTCCAGACCCTCCAGGCGTCGCAGCAGTTTTTCCTTCTCGGCCGCAGCTGCCTCAGCCTCGGCCAGCTGGAACCTGATCAGCGCCTGGCGCTCCCGGTTCATGATTTTCAGCAAGTCCTCGTAGAGGCCGGCCTCCGCCCGCAGCAATCCCGTCATTTCACTTATCCATCTGACCATGCCATCCATCCTACCGGACATTTGTCCGCTTAGAGTGACTATCGGCAACTATCTTTAATTCTTTAGCAGGGTGTTGAAAAACCAGCATAAGGCCGTCAGCCAAGGCGTGCGGCATTTTTGGAAAGCGCAGCCTATTCGGCCATATGTAAGTATTTACAAAATATGCACAACGCCGGATCACGGCCCGCGGCGCGGTTTTTCAACATCCTGTAGACTTCTCAGGCATCCGACATGCCGGTCCGGCTTTTACCATCCGCCCCGGCCTGGAAAGGGAGTGACCGCAGATCACTTCTTGGGGACAACCGGTCCCTGCAACGCGGCACCGCGGCCGTCCAGTTGATCGTTCACCATTTTAGACAGGCCCAGGGCGCCCCGCCGTGCCAAATCCTTGGCCAGTTCGGCGTCCATGAGGGAGGTGTAGACCTCTTCGGCGCGGCCGCCGTCGATCATGCCGGATTTGGTCACGGTCTTGCGCATTTCGCTCAGCATATGGTTGATGAACAGGGCTTCCATGTCGTTGCAGACGGATTTGAGCCGGCTGTCGTTGGCCGCAAGCCCAGGGGCGCGCGACGATTTCAGCGGTGCAACCGGAAGCGGCGCAAGGGATCGATCGATGGGTTCGGGCATATTAAATGATCTCCAGATCCGCCTGAAGCGCCCCGGCCGCCTTAAGCGCCTGGAAAATCGAAATCAGGTCGCGCGGCGAAACCCCCAGTGCATTCAATGCTTTGACGACCTCTCCGATGCTGACGCCGGAGGGCACCACGTGGATCGGTGCGCGGCCCTCCTGGACGGAGGTCTGGGTATCCGGGGTCACCACCGTCCGGCCTTTCTCAGAGAACGGCATCGGCTGGGAGACATTAAAACTCGTTTTGATCTCGACGCTCAAGTTGCCGTGAGCGATGGCCACCGTGGAGATCCGGACGCTATCGCCCATGACCACCGTGCCGGTGCGCTCGTTGATCACCACCCGGGATATGTTGTCCGGGGTCACGTTCAGGACTTCGATGGAGGCGATCAACTGGGCGATGTTGCCCAAATACTTCGGCGGCACGGCGATCTGCACGGTGCCCGAATCCTGGGCAAAGGCGGCGGAGCCGCCCAGGAGACCGGCGTTGATGGACTCCGCCATGCGTGTAGCGGTGGTGAAGTCCGGCTGGTGCAGCGCCAGGGTGAGCGTGTCTTTCTGGTTCAGGTTGAAAGGGACCTCCTTTTCGACGAGAGCTCCCTGCACGACCCGGCCGACCGTGGTGAAGTTTTTCTGCACCTTGTCCCCGCTGTTGGCCCCAACCGTGAAGCCTCCCGTGCTGACCGGTCCCTGGCCCACGGCATATACCTGCCCGTCGGCGCCCTTGAGGGGGGTCATCAGCAGGGTGCCTCCCTGAAGCGCCTTGGAGTCGCCGATGGAGTTCACCAGGGCATCGAGACGGCTGCCCATGCGGGCGAAGGGCGGCAAATCGGCGGTCACCATCACGGCGGCGACGTTCTTGACCTTGATGTCCTCCGGCTTGACGGTGACCCCCATTTTCTCGAGCATCGAGGCAACGGACTGCAGGGTGAAAACGGTGCTGTCGCTGTCGCCGCTGCCGGCCAGGCCGACCACCAGACCGTAACCGACCAGCTGGTTGGTACGCACGCCGCGGAAGCCGGCGATGTCCTTGATGCGGGCGGCGTGAAGCTCCGACGTCACTGCCAAGAGCAACGTTGCGACGATCGCGAGCCAGCCCATTATCGCTGCTGCACGCTTAAAATAAGTCGGGGTGCGCATACGCAATTCCAGGTCCGCTAAAGGTTAAAATGGCCATACGGTTTCCAGAAGATTGGCCAACCACCCCGGCCGCTGGCGGTCGTCGATGATGCCGGAGCCGCTGTAAGCGATCTTGGCGTCCGCGATGAACCGCGAGGCGATGACGTTCTGGTCGTTGATGTCCCGCGGCCGGATGACCCCGGACAGGACGATCACCTGGTTTTCGTGGTTGACCAGGATCTCCCGTGTGCCGACGATGCGCAGGTTTCCGTTCGGCAGCACCTCGGTCACGCGGCAAGTGATGAAGGCCGTGAGGTCGCCGCTGCGCGAAGTCGTCCCGTCCCCTTTGAAGTCGCTCTTCATGCTGCCACTGACCGATGCCGACCCGAAGGGGTTCACCTTCGGCATGTCGGTCCCCAACTTGCGCAAAACCGTGTCCTGCCACCAGTTTTCGATGCCGAAGAGAGAATCGATGCCGGCGCCCAGACTGGAGTCGCGGCCGGTCTCTGTATTGGCCTTGTTGGTGGCCTTGGAGGACTCGGCGATCTGGATGGTGACGATGTCCCCGATGTTGCGGGCTTTGGTGTCCAGAAAGAGGCCGCTCAACCCGTTCGAGGCCTGCCACAGAGAATTTTCCTGGTAGTCCGCCCGGGCATTCGTCGCCGGCCCTGCCGTTTCCGGAGCGGGGGCAGGAGGAGCAACCGGCACACTCGCCGTGGGATAGGTGGCGCAGCCGATCAAGGCCGCCACACAGAAAGCCGCTAAACCAACGGTTGCTACCACGCGCAGGATTGATTGCATCATTCGGGTCCTCTCTTCGACAATGGCAGACTTGTCACAGCCATAAATAATGAGCTCGTAATCGATGGCTCAGAAATCAATTTTGACCGTCTGCGGGTCCACCACCCGCGCCTGGATCACCTTGTTCGAGTCGAGGTTCGTCACCGGGATGCGCTCGCCCAGGCAACCCTTCTGTTTCACCTCGCCGACGGCGGTGATCCGCATGCCGGCGGACTCGAGAATGATCCGCACGCGGTCGCCCCGTTTCACGATCGGCTGGGATTCCACCAGGTCCGGTCGCAACACCGTGTTGGCATCTATCAGGCGCCGGGTGCGCTTGCCGAGCACCGCCTCGGGCTCGACGATGAAGTCCGAAGGCAGGCCGGCGACGTCGACCGGCCGCACTTCGACGTCGCTTTCCTCGATGGGCTTGAAACGGCCAAGGGGCCGCGTGGTCACGAGGGCATTGACCAGCACCTCCACCACGGCCGTCACCATCATACGTTTCTCGATCTCATCGTTGACCTTCAGCGTCACGGTAATGGGCAAGCTTCCCGCCAGCGCCGTGTTCCGGGGGGCTGCCACCTGATGACTCAGGCTGCCGTTGGGCAACAGCACGGACTCCGCACCCCGAATCTCCTTGATCGTCACGGCCTGGTTTTTGCCGGCGAACTGCTGCTGGATAAATTCCTTCACGATCTGTTCGATGCGCTCACGGCTGACCTCGACCGCCCCGCGGCTGACCTGGACCTCCGGGGGGATCTGCAGCTCGATCCGGGCAAGGTCTATGCCGCTCTGTTTAAGACGCAAGAGGATGGCTGCGCCGTCCAGCGACCGGCTTTTCCCCGGCAGGGGCGACCGGCCGATGACGAGCGCCTCCAGCTCGCGCACGAGCCCCGCGTCGTCTCCGTCGATACGGGCGATTTTGCCGAGCTGAATCTGATCCGCCTCGATCTCCGCCTGGTCGTAGACCCGCAAACTGACGAGCCCCGCGCCCCCGGCGGCGGTCGCCGCGACGAGCAGCACCAGCACCAGGAGCGCCGCGGCTGCGGCCGCATTCGGATTCTGCGTTTGCTTGCACGGTTGCATGTGCATCTCCTACCGCTTCAAGTTGTTGGCGAGCTGCAGCATGTCGTCCGAGGTCTGCACGACCTTGCTGTTGGTCTCGTAGGCCCTCTGGGCCGTGATCATATTGACCATCTCGTCGACAACGCTCACGTTGGAGTTCTCCAGGAACCCCTGGGCGATGGTTCCGAAATTGGCGGTGCCCGCCGTTCCGGCGATCGCCTGTCCGGAGCCGTCCGTGGGCAGGTACAGGTTTTTGCCCATGCTCTGTAATCCGGCCGGGTTGACGAAGCGCGCGAGCTGGACCGTGCCGACTTCGCGTGGGATGGTATCACCTGCCTGCAGCACGCTGACGGTCCCGTCCATGCCCACGGAAACCGAAATAGCGTCGGTGGGAATCGTGATGGCCGGCTCGAGCAGGAACCCATCCGGGTTGACGACACGGCCGTCCTTGTCCAGCTTGAATGATCCGGCGCGGGTGTAGGCGGTTTCACCACTGGGTTGGGTAATCTGGAAGAACCCGTCACCCTCGATGGCCAAGTCGAGCTGGTTCTTGGTCAGCTGCAGCTCGCCCTCGCCGAAGTTCTTGGAAACCGCCGCCGTCCGCGTTCCGTGGCCGATCTGGATCCCGGTCGGCACCTGGGTGTTTTCCGACGAGGAGGAGCCGGGTGGCCGCATGGTTTCGTAGAGCAGGTCCTGGAACTCAGCACGGCTGCGCTTGAAACCGGTGGTGGCGACGTTGGCGATATTGTTGGCGATCACGTCGATGTTCACGCTCTGGGCCTGCATTCCGGATGCGGCCGACCACATGCTGCGAATCATATCTCCTCCTCAAGCGAATGAGATTTGAAATTTCAAATCTCAAATTTAAAATTTTTCAGGAAGTTCTGCCGACGTCGCTGATGCTCTTGCTGTTCAAGTCATCGATCGCCCGGATCACACGCTGATAGGATTCGTATCCACGGTGGATCTCGATCATCTCGGTCATCAACTGCACGGCCTCGACGTTGGCCATTTCCAGAAATCCCTGCGATATCCGGGAGTCCTCCATGGGCTCCGGGGCCCCCTGACCCGCGCCCGGCTTGAAGTAACATCCGTTGGCCTTGGTCAGGCCGTCGGTGGCTGGAAAATCCGAGACCCGCAGCCGCCCGACCTTGTTGCCGTTGACCTGCAGGACGCCATCCTCGCCGATGGTAACATCGAGTGCCCTGCGGTTGGAGTTTCCCGCTGCCACCCGGATCTCACCGCCGTCGCCCATGACCGGCCAGCCTTCCTGGGTAATCAGCATGCCCTCCTGGCTGATGCTGAAGTTACCTCGGCGCGTGTACAATTCGCCATCCGGGGACTGGACGCTGAAGAAACCCTTGCCGTTGATTGCCAAGTCGAAGGGATTGCCGGTTTGCCGGAGAAAGCCCGGCGAGAAATCGGTCCGGCTGTTACACTCAACCCAAAAGGACTCGGGGCTTGCGGCCTGGGGGTACGGCGGACTCACCGGGGCGGGGCTGCCCGCATTGTTGAGCATGTAGGCCTGGAATGACACATTGTCGCGCTTGAAGCCGGCCGTGTTGAGGTTGGCCAAGTTGTTGGCGACCACTTCCAGACGTTTCTCGTAGGCCAGTGCGGCCGAAGCCGCCAAGTAGATGTCACCGCTCATGTGCTTTTGTTCCTCGCATCCCGTGTCAAAGGTACAGGGTTCAGGGTTCAGAAAATCCATAAGGTGTCCATCTCTCGCTCACAAACCCTGAGCCATCTCTACCTGTGTAGTAACCAAGCAAGAGCCATACCAAAATGAATCAATTGCTCAGGTGTTTGAAATCACTTTCAACGACGAAATGCGCGAAATACACTAAAGTGCCTAACCCCTCAGGTATCGGAGTTCAGGGTTCAGGAAATCCAATAGGACAGGCGCCATAATCTTAAACCTCCTCCGGCATTTAAGAACCCGGGCGACAGCGATCTGGCGCCGGCAACCGCTTCTTTCCTGAACCCTGACCCCTGAACCCTCTCTACCTTCAGCCTAAACACATTCCCGGTTCACCAACCGGGTAGGCAACAATTGCCGGTAGTGGGCCCCGGGTCATGATGCCAACCGCCGCAGCTTAAGGGCCAGTTCGACCTCTCCACTGGGCAACCGGAGTTGCTCGGCGATCTGCCTGGCATCGAGGCCCTCGCCTGCCAAGCCATGCACGCCTTCGTAGCGTCCCGCACCCGACCCTGCAGAAACCGGAGAGATATCCTCCCCGAGCCTGAACGGAAGGTGTTCCGCGCCGGCGGCGTCCGCCGCCGTGCCGGCACCCGGCAGGCGGGTCTCGGTGCGTTCGAACGCCTGCTGCATGCGCAACTGTTCGGCCTGCACGCTCTTCAGGATGGCCTCCAGTGCCAGTTCGGTCTGCTGCCGGAGGGACTGCAGGCGTATTTCCTGAGTGAACGGGACAGCGCGGTCGTGCCTCTCGCTTTCCGCCAGTAAGCGTTTGGTCTTAAGCCTGTTTCGAATCAGGACCACCAGAATCACGCTGCACAGCGCGATCTGAACCGCGTTACTTACGACATCCCAACGCAATGCTTCCCATCCTGCCATGCGGGACCCTCCCCTGAAATAGCTGCTCAGGTGTTTAGACAGGGTGTTGAAAAACCACGCCTGAGGCCGTGATCCGGCGTTGTGTGGCTTTTGTAAATGCTCACATATGGCCGAATATGCTGCGCTTTCCAATACGCCGCACGCCTTGGCGGACGGCCTGATGCTTGTTTTTCAAAACCCTGTCAGGCTACACGTGAATGTCGATCGCTTTTTTGGCGGCTTCGTCGACGCCGAAGCCTCCCGCGCGGGGGCTGCCGGTCGTCACCTCCGACACCGACCCGCCTGGGGTTTCGGCCGCCACCTGTTCGCGGCCATCTTCCGCGGCCGCGTCCCCACCCGCTTGCTCTTCTTTGCCCTGCTGCAGGTGTTTGGCGAATGAACCCTCACTCCGGTCTTCGCGTGGCTTGGCCCGCTTGACGCGGTCGGCCCGCGTCACGGGCATGACGTTTCTTGGAAATACCACCGGTTCCATCGTCGGCCCCTCCCCTGCCCCCCCGCGTGGCATCCCCTCCCTGGCTCGTCAGTCGTCGTCCAGCAGTTGTTCCTTCCGCAGTTTTTTCCGCAGTCGCATGATGGCCTGGGAGTGAATCTGGGACACCCGCGATTCCGTGATGTTCAATGCTTCCCCGGTTTCCTTCATGTTCAACTCGTCGAAGTAGTACAGCGACATCACCAGCCGCTCCTTCTCGGACAGCTGTTCGATGGCCCGCGCCAAGGCGGATTTGAGCTCCCGCAGGCGGGTCTGGGACAGCGCATCCTCCTCGTTGTGGATCAGAAAGTTTATCATCTTTTCCTTCTGATCCCGGGAGGAGACACCGAGTTCCTCGAAACTGATGAAGGAGATGCTGGACATCTGCCGGGTGCGGTGCAGTTCATCGATGTCGACGCCAAGCTCCTCGGCCACCTCGACGTCGTCCACTTCCCGGCCCAGCCGCTGCTCCATCCTCTGGCAGGTCTGCTCGAGCTCACGCAGCTTGCGCCGGCTCGAACGGGGCAGAAAATCCCGCGAGCGCAGCTCGCTCAGCACGGCCCCTTTGATGCGAAAAATCGCGTAGGTCATGAATTTGTTGTCCCGCTTCGGGTCGAAGCGGTCGACGGCCTGGATCAAGCCCATGACCCCCACGTTCATCAGATCTTCCACGTCCACGCTTGCCGGCAGGTGGTTCGCGATGCGCTGGACGATGCGCTTTACATAGGGCAAATATTCATGGATCAGCTTCTCGCTGCTTGCGGGTCGTTTCTTGGCCGGAGGCCGTGATCGTGCAGCTGCCAGTTGCATGCGCATCATGTTCTCCTGGTGACGGTGGTCCCCCGCTCACATGGGGGCAGTACGAACCAGATGGTGCCAGAAAAAGTTGGTGTTGCCCTTGGGCCGGCTGGAGGGCGCTGCCATGGCCATCCGCCGGGCCAGGTCCGTGAAGCAACGGCTGGCCTTGGAATCGGGGTACAGATCACTCACCAGACGCTGGCGCTTGACGCCGCGGGTGACCTTGTCGTCGTAGAGCACGCTGCCGAGGTAATCGATGCGGATGTCCAGAAACCGGTCGGTGACCAGGGCAAGCTGCCGGAAGACGTCCTCGCCCTCCCGGGCGCTGGCCACCATGTTGACCAGCAGTTTGCAGCTTTTCTCCGCGTATTTCAGGGAGAGCACTTTCATGAGGGCATAGGCGTCCGTGATCGATGTGGGCTCCGGCGACACCACGACGACGACCTCGTGGGCCGTCACGTTGAAGTCCATGACATTGGTGGAAATGCCGGCCGCCGTGTCGATCAGCATGATGTCCACGTCGTCGATGAGCCGGTCGAGTTCGGTGAGAAACTGCACCTTCTGATCATTGGTCAGCTGAGTGAGTTCCTGGATACCGGAGGAGGCCGGCAGAATGCGCATCTTCCCCGGCCCCTGCTCCAGGATATCGGCGATGGACTTCTCCCCGCGAATGACGTGCGAAATGTTGAATTTCGGCGCGATGCCCAGCAGCACGTCCATGTTTCCAAGCCCGAGGTCGGCATCCAAAATGAGCACCTTTTTCCCGAGATTGCTGAAGGAGAGCCCGAGGTTGGCGACGATATTGGTCTTGCCCACCCCTCCCTTGCCGCTGGTGATGGCGATCACCCGTGCCTGGGATTTACGCCGACGGGAGGTTTCGCCCTTGTCGCCCAGGCCGTCGCGGCGCGGCAGGGGAATCACTTTTTTCGGAGGATCGTTCACGGTCATGATGCCAGCGTCTCCTCGCTCGAAATCCATCAGCGGTAGCCTGAAATGCGGGTACGCTCTCGCACGACCGCGTTATCATCGACCTGCTCCGGTTGATCCGGGCAGCAATTCCGGCAGGGCAGAAACCGTCGGGACTCGGCCTCTGACACGGTTGCGAACGATATGAGGTTATCGGACTTGATCTTACGAACCCACTTGCAGCCGGGAAGGTGGTAGAGTTCGGAATTGCGGTTGGCGACAAAGCGTGCGGAGTGCGAACGACCGGGCGGAATGGGGCCGCGTCGCTCGTCGCCCGGGTGCTCGTTGCGCACGGCGCCGGCAGGCGACGCCGGCAACATGCGGTCGAGCAGCAGCTCCAGGGGCTCTGTGACGAGGTCTTCCGGAACCCGCGGACCGGTGCTCACCCACGACACCGGCAGCTGGGTGCCGACCATGAGGTTGAGGACCGACCCCCAGGTGCCGGTTTCATCGAGCCGGGTAAAAAGCAGGCGGTGGATCCCCACCCCCTTCCACGCATCGACGACGCGCCGCAGATCCTTCTCCCGGCCGGCCGCGCTGAGCACCAGATGGACCTCACGGGAGGGCAGCGTCTCCAGGATCGGCCGCAGCGCGCTGCGCCGGTCCGCCTCGCCCGGACTGATGCCCGGGGTGTCTACGATCAGGGTGTCGGCTGCGCCGAGATCCTTAAGGGCCCGGCGCGTCTCCTCCGGGGAGGTTGCCACCGCCAGGGGAACCCCGAGGATGGCGGCATAGGTCCGGAGTTGCTCGATGGCACCGATCCGCACATCGTCTATCGTCAGGATGGCTGGTGCGCGGTGCTGCTGCAGCCGCAGGTCGGCCGCCAGCTTGATCGCGGTGGTCGTTTTTCCCACGCCGGCAGGGCCCACGAGCACGAGCGCCCGCGGGCGGGGGGTGCTGTCGGCCCGCCGCAGCCCCATGTCCTGTAGAATGCCGGCAAGCTGCGGCCGCAGGTGCTCGGTCCCGAACCGATGGTCATAGCCGGGCAGCTGCTTGAGGTGATCGATCAGCTCGGTCGCGAGTTCGCGCTCGAGGTCCTGGGCCAGCAGGTGCTGATAGAACTCCGCCAGCTCCGGCGCTGCGGCGACGTCGGAAGCGACTGACTCGGCCGGCTGGCGCCGGGCGGCAAGCGATCGCAGGCCTTGGTTCAAGGATTGGAAGAGACCGCGGCGGCCGTGGGCGGTCTGCGGCGCGATCCTTTCGGGGGCCGGGGTCACCGCGTAGCTGCCGGCGGCGGTGTAGGTCACGGCGTCGCTGTCTTTCGCGGCGGTGACCTCCACTCCCGACATCGCTCCGGCGCTGAAGATCCCCCGCCCGCTTCGGCGGGAGCGGGCGGTCAGGATCACGGCATTCGGACCGAACTCTTCCTTGACCATCTTCAGGGCCGCCGTCATGGTCTTGGCTTCAAACCGCTTAATCTGCATCGGAGAGCTCCACGGTTCCCATGGATCGAATTTCGACGTTGTTCAGGACTTCATCATAGGACAGCACACAGACGTTCGGGATGAACCGGTCCGTCAGCTTTTTAAACGCCGGTCGCACGGCCGACGAGCAGATCACCACCGCCGACACGTTCATGGCCGTCGCGCGCTCCATTTGCCGTGCCAGGCTCTGCATCATACGGTTGGCGAGCCCCGGGTCCAGGGCCAGGATGCGGCCATGGTCGCCCTTCTGAAGCGCTTCGGCCAGAGCGGCCTCCGCGCTGTGGCCCAGGGTGATTACCGGCAGGCTGCCACCGGGGGCCTGATGCGCCTTGGTCAGCGTCCGCGCCAGGCTGTGGCGCACCTTTTCGGTCAACACGTCCGGGTCTTTGGTGTGCGGTGCCCAATCCCCCAGCGTCTCCAAAATGGCGAGCAGGTCGCGGATCGCGACCTGCTCACGCAGCAGGTTGTGGAGGACCTTGACCACCTGGCCGAGCGACATCAAGTTCGGCACGAGCTCGTCCACCACCTTGGGGTGGCTTTGCTTCAGATTGTCCAGCATCAGTTGGACTTCCTGGCGGCCCAGCATTTCGCTCGCGTGCCGCCGGATGACTTCCGCCAAGTGAGTGGTCATGATCGTGGCGGTGTCCACGACGGTGTACCCCCTGGTCAGCGCGTTTTCCTTGGCGCCTTCCTTGATCCATGTCGCCGGCAGACCATATGTCGGCTCCCGGGTGGACACGCCGTCCAGTTTGCCCTCGGCGGCACCCGGGTTCATGGCAAGGTAGTAGCCCGGCATCATTTCGCCGCGCGCGATCTCGTTACCCTTCAGCAGGATGGTGTATTCGCCCGGGTTGAGCTGCATGTTGTCCTGGATGTGCACCGGCGGGATGATGATCCCGATCTCATGCGCCATCTGCCGGCGGATCGTCTTGATGCGATCGAGCAGCTCGCCGTTCTGCTCCGCGTCCACCAGGGGAATCAGCCCATAGCCGACCTCGATCGCCAGGATGTCGAGCGGCGGAAGCGAGGTGATCTGCTCCCGGGGCGCGGCCTTGTCCTCCTGGACCTTCTGCTCCTGCGCGCTCTGCGTTTCCGCCCGTTTGGCCTGGATGAGCACATAGGCCAGCCCGCCGGCGAGCAGCGACAGGGTCATGAACGGCAGGGTGGGAAGCCCCGGCATCAGGGCAAAGCCCAAGAGCACCACGGCGACCATCGCGATGGCCCGCGGATGGAAGAAGATCTGAGAGGTGATCTCGGCACCCATGTTGGACTCGCTGCCGGCCCGGCTGACGATGATGCCGGTTGCCGTGGACACGATCAGCGCGGGGATCTGGGCGACCAGGCCGTCGCCCACGGTGAGAAGCGTGTAGGTCTTGGCCGCACTGACAAACTCCATGTTCTGCTGAAACACGCCGATGGCCAGCCCGCCAAGGACGTTGATCAGCGTGATGATGATTCCGGCCACCGCGTCGCCGCGTACGAACTTGTTGGCGCCGTCCATGGACCCGTAGTACTCCGCCTCCCGTGACAGCGTCTCGCGGCGACTCCGCGCCTGCTGTTCGTCGATGAACCCGGCGTTCAGGTCGGCGTCGATGCTCATCTGCTTTCCCGGCATGGCATCCAGCGTGAAGCGCGCGGCGACCTCCGCGATGCGGCCGGCGCCCTTGGTGATGACCGCAAAGTTGATCACCACCAGAATCAGAAAAACGATCAGACCGACCAGGTAGTTGCCGCCGACGACAAACGCGCCGAAAGCCTTGATGACCGTGCCCGCGGCCCCGGCGCCTTCGTTGCCGTGCAAAAGGATGATGCGCGTCGTGGCGATGTTCAGCGACAGTCGGAAGAGCGTCGTGAGCAGCAGGATGGACGGAAACGACGACAGCTCCAGCGGCCGCTGGAGGTACATGGCGACCAGCAGGATGACCAGGGAGATGGTGATGTTTAAGACCAGGAGCAGGTCGAGCAGGATCGTGGGCAGCGGCATGACCATGAAGACCAGGATGCACACCACGGCCCCGGCGAGGGAGATGTCGCTGTTTTTGGTCAGGAACGGAATCGGTCCGGCAATCGGCGCGCTCTGGGCGGTCACCATGCTGCTCACACCCCGGGGATCGGTCTTTTGGGTTTCAGATTAATAACCAGACCCTGACTTTGCATTTTCCATGCCGATAGAGGGCCAGATTTTGGAACGCCGCGAATCCGCAGGCTTTTTTGCACCTCGACCATGTGGGCATGTAGATACAAAGACGGTCCGGTGACGGCCTGCCGCACGGGCATCGCATGCGGGTGGTGCAAAACCCGGTCGGCGGCCCATCCGGGAGCCTTCTGCGGGTGCACAAGACCGCGCCGGTATGCAATCTTACCGCCGTTGGCCCGGCCTGAGAGCCCCGACAATATTTTGGCGGAAACGCGCCACGATCGAGTCTGTTGGGTCTATTGAGTCCATTGGGTCTGTAGGGTTTAAAGGGGTGATCATAGAGGGAAGCGGCGCAGGCTATGGGCAATGTGATCGGTCTGCCGGCGGCGGGGGATCTATTTAACTCAATAGACTCAACGAACTCAATCAACTCAACAAACTCAATTGTCTTACAGACTCAGTTTGCCTTTGAGGCGGTAGACGTAAGCGAGCACTTCGGCCACGGCGCGGTAGAGGTCGGCCGGGATGTAGTCGCCCAACTCCGTCATCTTGAAGAGGGCCTGTGCCAGGGGCTTGTTCTCGACGATCGGCACGTTGTGCTCGCGCGCCGTCTCCCGGATGCGCTCGGCGATGTGGCCCGCCCCTTTCGCCACCACACACGGGGCCGGCATCTCGTCCGACTTGAACCGCAGGGCGATGGCCAGATGGGTCGGGTTGGTGATGACCACGTCGGCCGACGGGACCTCCGCCATCATCCTGTAGTAGGCCTTCCGCTGGAGGCTGCGAATGCGGGATTTGATCTTGGGGTCTCCCTCGGACTGTTTGTGCTCGTCCTTGACCTCCTGTTTGGTCATCTTGATGCTTTTCTCGTACTGCCAGTGCTGGTAGAAATAATCAAGGGCCGACAGGACCAGCATGGCCAGGAAGACGTAGAACATGATCTTGAACGCCGCATCGGCCGTAAAGCTCCACAACGTGCCGAGGTCCCAGCGCACGAGGGCCGGAAAATCCTTCAGGTAGCCCGAGATGACCGAGTAGGCGATGCCGCCGACGAACAGGATTTTCAAACTCGACTTGACAAGCTCGACGAGCCCGCGCAGGGAGAATATCCGTTTGATCCCCGCGATCGGGTTCATCTTGGAAAACTTGGGGGCCAGGGCCTCGCCGTGGATTTCGAAACCGATCTGGGCGAGATTGGCGGCCAGCCCGGCCACCAGGAAGGGAACGAAGAACGGCAGCAGCAGCATGAGGACCGTCTGGAAGAGATCTGCGGCCAGGGCGCTGGCCGCGGTGATGCTGTTCAGGTGCATCGTGTGCAGGTTGCGATAAATCCCGCTCACGAGCGCGGCGCACTGCTCGAACACCCGGGCCCCCGCGAAATGGAACACCCCCAGCGCGGCGAGCAAGATGGAGGTCGCGGTAACTTCGCGGCTGTTCACGACCTGGCCGCGCTTGCGCGCCTCCGACCGGCGCTTGCCGGTTCCCCTTTCGGTGCGTTCCTGACCGGGAGCTTCCGCCACGGGCACCTCCTCCTTACGGCACGGCCTTGAGCAGGCTGACGGCGTGCCGGGGCACCCCGCCCAAGAGGTCGCCGATGTAGGCGCCCATGTGCGGAAGGCTCAACCCCAGGAAAATCATCCCCACGGCGATGTTCAACGGCATGGACACTATGAAGATGTTCATTTGAGGGACCGACCGGGCCACCAGGCCGAAGGCCACGGTGCCCAGCAGCAGCGCCACGACGACCGGCGCTCCGGCCTTCAACCCGATGACGAACATCTCGGCGGTGAGTCGCGCCAAGCTCTCCAGGACCGGACCGCTCACGTGAAAACCGAGCGGCGGCACCAGCTCGTAACTTCCCACCAGGGTGCGGATGAACCCGTGATGGCCGTTGATGACCAGAAAGATCAGTGTCGCCATCATACTGATGAACTGAGACAGCAGCGCCACCTGGTCCTCGGTGGCCGGGTCGATCACCTCCGCGATGGCCATCGCCATCTGGTAGCCCATCAGCTGACCGGCCAGCTGCACCCCCTCAAACACCAAGCGGATGGCGATCCCGGCCAGCACCCCCAGCAGGATCTCGCCGGCGGCCGCAACGGCCAGACTGAAGGCATCCGCCAGAAACGGCAACGGCCCCAGGTTCAGCACGGGAAACAGGAGCAGGCTGGTGACGAACGTCAGGCCGATCCGGAAAAAAATGGGCACACTGGGGGCGCTGATCAGGGGCAGTGCCATCAGAAAGGCGCCGGTGCGGAGGAAGACCAGAAAAAACATCTGCAGCTGCAGGAGGGACACGCCGAAGGCCAGCATGGGATAGTGTTCCTGTCGATAGCCGGGTCAGCGAATGAACTGGTTCATGCCCACGAACATCTGTTCGGTGAAAGCGACCAGGGTCTGCATCATCCAGGGAAAGAAAAGGACCAGGGCGGCGGCCACCGCCAGCATTTTGGGGATGAAGGCCAGGGTCATCTCGTTGATCGAGGTAGCCGACTGGAAGATGCTGACCATCAGCCCAACCGACAACCCGGCCAGCAGCATCGGCGCCGACAGCAGAATTGCGACCTTGATCGCTTCGAATAAAAAACCGGTGATGTAGTCGCCGGTCATCGTATGTTCCTTTCGTTACGACTAGAGTAAGTTATCCAAAACTCTTGACCAGGGAACCTACCAGCAGGTACCACCCGTCGGCCACCACGAAGAGCAGCAGCTTGAACGGCAGCGACACCATGATCGGCGGCAGCATCATCATGCCCATGGAGAGCAGCACGGCCGCCACCACCATGTCGATGATCAGGAAGGGAATGTAGAGGAGCAGCCCGATCTCGAAGGCCGTCTTGATCTCGCTGATGATGAACGAGGGGATCAGCACGGTCGTGGGGATGTCGGCCTGGTTTTCTGGCCGTTTCAGCTTGGCAATGTCCACGAAGAGCGCCAGGTCCTTTTCGCGCGTCTGCTTGAACATGAACTCGCGCAGAGGGATCACGGCGCTATCGAAGGCCTGCTGGTTGGAAATCTTTTTGTCCAGGTAAGGCTGGAGGGCGTCGGCGTTGATCTTCTGCCACACCGGGGCCATGATGAAAATGGTCAGGAAGAGCGCGAGCCCGATCACGATCTGGTTGCTGGGCAGCGTGTTGGTGCCGAGCGCCCGCCGCATCAGGGACAGCACGATCACGATCCGACTGAAGGAGGTGACCATTATCAGGATGGCCGGCACCAGCGACAGCACCGTCATCAGCAGAAAGATCTGCAGCGTCACCGTGGACCGCGCCGGTTCCTCGCCGGGGGTCATGCCGATTGAAAAATAGGGTGTTGTCACCGCCGGTGTCGGCGCCGGCGGTGAGGCACCGCTGGCGAATGGCACGAGCAGTACCAGCACCAGCACCAAAGCCACCAGGACGGTCAGTGCGGCCGGAACCGCCCGGTCGTGTGCCCGGCGCGCGAACCTGTGCACCGCAGCCGGTCGGTCATCACCGCGACGGGTGGCGTTATTCGTTGTCATGGTCCGCCGCCTTCCTGCGCGTGGTGAGCCGGCTCAGGTGCTCCGCAAACGACGGCACGACCTGGGGCTCCCGGGAGCGAATTTGCTCCAGAACAACGGGGTCGTCGATCCGGGTCAGCAGCTGCATGCGATCCCCGGCCACACCCAGAACCAGCACCGCGCCCGGCACCTCCACCAGGGTCACGGCCTTCTTGACGCCGATGTAGTGCGAGGCCAGCACCCGGATCAGCCGATCCCGCGAGGCCGGCCCTTGGCGCTGGAGGAACCGCCGGACAAAATAAACCACCACGAAGAGCCCGCCCAGCACGGCCGCAAGCGCCCCGATCATGTTCAGGGCGGAGGGGATCAATTCCGTCGCAGCATTCATCGCAACCTCTCGACGCGCTCCATTGGGCTCACCACTTCGGTCAGGCGCACCCCGTACTTTTCGTTGATCACCACCACCTCCCCGCGCGCGACCAGCTTCTGGTTCGCCAGGATCTCAAGGGTCTCACCGGCCAGCTTCGACAGCTCGATCACCGAACCCTGGCCGAGCTTGAGCAGCTCGTTGACCAAAAGCTTGGTGCGCCCCAGCTCCACCGTCACCTCGAGCGGCACATCGAGAATGAAGTCCATATTGGACGGCGCGGCGGCGGTCGATGACGCTTGACTCCGCGCGGCAGCCCGCGCATCCGGGGTGCGTTCGGCTGGTGTCGCCATGTTCAGACGTCGCCTCCATTTCGATTCAGCAGTGCTGCGATTTCAACTGCCCGGTTGCCCTTGATCGCGCCGGGAAACGCCAGATACTTGGGGACGTGGTCGACCGCGACGACGATTTGGTCGTCGGGACCGCTGTGCAGTGGAATCACGTCATCGACCTGCAGGTTCAGGATGTCCCCGATGGTCTGGCGGGTCCGACCGAGTTCGGCGATCAGGGTCACCGGCGTGTCCATCAGCAGTCGCTGCAGCTGTTGACTCCAGCTGTTCTCGATCTCCTTCTCGCGCAGGTATTTCGAGGAGAGTTTCTCCTTGACCGGCTCCAACATCAGGTAGGAGAGGCAGAAATGCACGTTGCCGCTGAACTCCTTGCTCTTCAGCGTGAACACGATCACCACCATCATTTCGTGGGGCGAGACCAGGTGCACGTACTCCGGCTTGGACTCGGTCTTCTTCACGTTGATCTT
>DATITS010000326.1:0-2954 GCA_035467535.1 Desulfobacterales bacterium | reverse complement strand
CCATGGAAAACAAGGTGCACCTGGCGGCCTGGAAGGAAGCCGGACTCAACCCCACCCCCATGGCTTGGGGCGAGGTCTACACGGCCTTGCAGCAGAAAGTCATCGACGGCCAGGAAAACCCGATCGCCGTTTACTACGCTTCCAAGTTCTGGGACGTTCAGAAGAATTTCTCGCTCACCGCCCACGTGTACTCGCCGTCGCCCTTCCTGATGAGCAAGAAAACCTTCGACGCCATGCCCAAGGCGGACCAGGAGCTGTTCGTGAAGACCTCCTACGAGGCGGGCAAGTTCCAGCGCAAGACCAACCGCGACGCAGAAGAGGCTAAGATTCAGGAGATCGCCAGCAAGGGCGTCACCGTGGTGCGCGACGTGGACCGCGAAAGCTTCAAGAAAGTCATGGCACCGATCTACGCTCAGTTCAGCAGCCAGTTCAGCAAGGCCGACATCGACGCCATCATGAACGCGAAGTAACGTGTATGAACCAACCGGGCGCCCTTTCGGATCGGCAGAAGGGCGCCCGTTTTTTATCCTGATATCTCAGAGGGACCGGCCATGCGCGCCTTGCAGGGTTTCAACGAATTTATGCTGAAAATCGGTAGCTGGGGGACGATTCTCTTCATGGCCGTCATCGCCACCGTGATCCCCTATGAGGTCATCGGCCGTTACGTGTTCGAAAGCATGAGCACCTGGTCCGGCGAGGTCTCCACCTACTCCCTGGCGTGGGCCTCCATGCTCGGCGGCGCCGTGGGCCTCAAGAAAGGCTACCAGGTCAAGATGGACTCGGTGGTGGAATCCGTGCCGCCGGGGGTGGCCAAGGTCTTGAAGTTCATGGCCTACCTTTCGGCCCTGTTTTTCTTCGGCATGATGTTCGGCTTCGGCCTGTTCCAGACCATTTACAACTGGCAGCAGACCTCGCCGGCCATCGGAATCATCATGAGCTTCCCATATGCATCACTGCCGGCGGGCTTCTTCATCATGTTTTTTCTGACGCTGGAGGAATTTCTGGCATTCCTCGGTTTGGGGTCGAAAGGAGATGCCGCATGATCGCCGTTTTCGCACTTTCCTTCATCGGGCTCTTGTGCATCTCCGCGCCCATCACCGTGGCACTGGGCGGCTCGGCCATGGCCTATGCCCTGATCAGCGGCAACGTCCCGATCACCACCTTGATCCAGACCACCTTCGGCGGCCTGGCCACGTTCCCGCTGCTCGCCATCCCGCTCTTCATGCTGGCCGGCAATCTCATGAACGAGGGCGGCATCACCCCGGACCTGGTGCGCTTCGCGCGCCTGCTTCTGGGGCATATCAAGGGCGGGCTGGGCCTTGCCACCATTCTGGCCTGCGCGATCTTCTCGGCCATCTCCGGGGCCGCCGTGGCCACCGCGGTCGCCATCGGCGTGGTCATGATCCCGGCCATGAAGGCGGCCGGCTACGACGAAGACATGGGCGCCGCCATCACCTGTGTGGCCTCCTGCATGGGCCCCATCATTCCCCCCAGCATCCCGTTCATCATCTACGGGGTCGCGGCCAACGTGTCGGTCGGCGCCCTGTTTTTGGGCGGCGTGTTCCCGGGGCTTCTATTGGGCTTTTCCTTGATGTTTTACATGTACTACGTGGCCCGCAAGCGCAACTACCCCACCGACCCCAAGACCCCTACCCGGGAGATCCTGATTGCAGCCTGGAAGGCCATCCCGGCGCTTTTCATGCCCGTTCTGATCATGGGCGGGATTTTGAGCGGCATGTTCACCCCCACCGAGGCGGCCGGCGTCACCGTGGTCTATGCCGTACTGGTAGGGGTCTTCGTCTACCGGAAACTGACCTGGAGCAGTTTTCCCAAGGTGCTGCTGCAGGCGGGGCTCGAGTCCGGCATGGTGATGCTGCTGATCGCCCTCTCGGAGCCCTTCTCCTGGATCGTGGCGGCCGACCAGATCCCGCAGATCCTGATCGACTGGATCTCAACGCTGACCACTTCGCCCTACATGATCCTGCTGCTTATCAACATCGTCCTGCTGCTGCTCGGGATCCCGATCGAAACCGCACCGGGCATCGTTATCGTCACCCCGGTCTTGGCGCCGATCGCGGCCACCATGGGCATCGACCCGGTGCACATCGGCGTCATCATCTGCCTCAACCTCGTGCTGGGGCTGGTCACCCCGCCGGTGGGGGCGGTCTTGTTTGCGGTCTGCGGGGTCGGCAACATCAGCATCGACCGCCTGGGCAAAGCCGTCTGGAAGCCGTTTTTCGTGTCGCTGATCGTGCTGGCCCTCGTGACCTACGTGCCATGGCTCAGCACCTGGCTGCCGAAAACGCTCATGGGATACTGAGTCAACGGGCGGCGGCGCCCGTTGACACCCCTTTGACAGCCCCGGACATCCGCGTTCCCGCCCATGCCCGGGGCTGCTGTTTTGCGAAAGGATGAAACCATGCCAAGCCCCAAAAGTTCCCGCGGCCCCCTGCGCTCATCCGTCATGACCAAAGGCGTCGATCGCGCTACGCATCGATCCCTGCTCTATTCCATGGGCTGGCGGCCGGAGCACCTCGACAAGCCCCTGGTGGCCGTGGTGAACTCGTTCAACGAGCTCATGCCCGGCCACGTCCACCTGAACGCCCTGTGCCAGGCCATCAAGCTCGGCATCGCCGAGGCGGGCGGCACCCCGCTCGAGTTTCCGACCATCGCGGTCTGCGACGGGCTGGCCACCGGCCACACCGGCATGCGCATGCCCATGCCCAGCCGCGAGCTCATCGCCGACTCGATCGAGATCATGATCACCGCCCACGCCTTCGACGCCATGGTGCTCTTGACCAACTGCGACAAGGTCACCCCCGGCATGCTGATGGCGGCCGCCCGGCTGAACATCCCGGCGCTCCTCGTCTCCGGCGGGCCCATGGACACCGGCTGCTTCCGCGGCAAGCGCGTCTGCTACAACGACCTGATGGAGGCCGAAGGCCTGGTGGAAC
>DATITS010000325.1:0-10290 GCA_035467535.1 Desulfobacterales bacterium | reverse complement strand
TTCGGTCATTTTGTCGGAGTGCCCGGACATCCGCGAGCCGATGGAGTATTTCAAGTGGTTCGATTACCCCACGATCGAGGCGCACGACCGCGCCCTGCGGGCGAACTACACCATCGCGGGCTGGTGCGCCCTGATCACGCGTGAATACTGCCGCCAGAGCCCCACCATCATGCTCACCCGGCCGGACAACGCCGAACTGGCGCGCAAGGCCGGCCTGATCCCGGCAGCCACCATCGACGAGGCCCTGAACCTGGCCTATACCATGTGCGGCAAGAAAGAGCCCACCATCACCGTGATGCCCAAGGGGGCCAACACCCTGCCGCTGATGCGCTGACGCGTATCTTGACGCGCAATGCGGAAGGCATGGACACCATGAATCTCATGCAGCGAACAATGCGCGCGAGCCTCATGCTGGTTGTCTGCTGCTGTGTGGCGACCGGCTGCAGCATGTTCGGCGCCGGCAGAACTCAGGGCCCCGACGAGGCCACTCTGCCCAGCGCGCCACCCTGCCCCGGGCCGGGGCTGGATGCGCGAACCTGGCGGGAATACAGCGCCCTGACCCCGGAGGGCGTCTTTCGCATCCGCCTGCCGGCGGGTTGGATGCACACCCCTTCGCACGCGGGGTTTTATCCCCGAGGAGCGGACGCGGACGGCCCCTATTGGTCGACCGACTGGGCCAGAGAGAACGACTATTTCCAGCAGTGGGTCCAGCCGGCCGGCAGCCTGACCCTGAAGGACTCGGCGCCAGGCGACCCGGGCGTACAAGCCCTGGAGTACCGCGCCTGCGAGGAGCCTGTTTCAGGATCAAGGGCTCTTTTCGAAACGCAGGCCTATGCGATACCGATGGCCCCGCCGGCAGACGCGTTGAGGCGCTACGCTGCCTCCATGATGCTCCCGGTCGAGGCCGGCGGATGGCTGGTGGTCAGCGGCATTTTTGAGACCCGGCGCGGGCAGGAAGAATTTCTCACGGCGCTGCGAACGGCTCACCTGGCAGGCGAATGACATCCGGGACGATCACCAAGGGCCTTTTTCGGATTCCGTCAGCACCTGGTGCCTGCGGGCCGCACTGCGGTAGCGGAACGACGCGTTTGCGGGCAGCCGCTCCACGGATTTGAATCCGTCGTCAGAGCAGGTCTGCGGGTCGAACGGCCGCAGAAGGTACGGCTGCCTGTGGCTGCCGGTAACCTCTTTCAGCCAGCGTGCGGTCTCCTCGATCTCGGCGGGCGTGAGATAGCCGACGGAAACCGGATCCCCGTTCGGCCGGCGGACCGGCGCCACCGTCGTTTCAAAACGGTACTCGGAAAATTTTGTCACCAGCGCCATCGTCCGCAGGATCTCCCCCGCATCGATCGCTTCACCGACCATGGCGCTGTAGAGCGCCTGCGGCCCCTTGAGATCCATGACCACCCGGTCGCCCAAGCCCCGATCGAGCAGGGTTTCCAGAACGGACGCGTTGCGGCCGTCGGTAGCAAGCTGCAGCTTCAGCCCGTTCTGCTTCAGAAAGCCGAGCACGGCCGCAAGCGCATCGACCGCAGCGGGATCCCCGCCGGAGACATGCAGGCCGCCCACCCAACCCTTGGAGAGCTCGCTGCGGCCGGTAAAGCCATCGAGCCGCACGCCGGCATGCAGGTAGCCGATGACCACGGCAACCCCCTGGCGGATCGCGGCCTCTTCGGCCAGAACGGGGAACTCAATCCCGTCCGGGCCCCGGAAAATGGCGCCCCGGTTGGCCCGATAGAACTGCCCGAAGCGTTCCTTCCCATCGCCGGTGACGTCGAACTCCTCGCAGGCGATAGCGTTTTCCTGCATGAATTTCTTGGCAATGCCGCAGCGAATACAACCCGCGGCCGTAAACAGGATCCGGCTCATCCGAAAATCCCCCGAACAGGGTGGAGTGGCAAAAAGTTACCTTAACCGATGGCTTTGTAAAAAGCCCAAGTTCAAGGCACGCGAATCCCGTGGAGTAAGGCGTACTTCCTGTACGCCGCAGCGACAGCGGGATGAAGCGCAACGCCGAAATTGGGTTTTTTACGAAGCCATCAATGGTGGTCAGTGCGGACGCACAACGCCGCATCCGGCCGGTAGGGCAGCACGCCTGCCACGGCGACCTTGCGTCGCGGGCCGGACGGGGATGCGCCCGGCACCCGGAACCGGGTCACGTCGATGCGCTCGATACGGCGTTCCTCAGGCTTTTCGACCTGCGGGACCCACTCGTAGGGGACCCGGTAGGAGCGGTAGATCATGTTGATCTTCAACATGTTGCCCCAGTAGGGGCTGATGTATTCCCAGACGATGTCGTGCCCGGCGGTGACCTCGATGATGCGGCCGCCGGAGCCTTCGGTGATCAGGGTGTTGCCGTTCGGCAGGCGCTGGGCCGAGCTGATGAAGGGGCTGTAAAACCGGTTGGCGTCCACCGGGAAAGGCAGCCCCGCCTCGACCGGGGTGTACTGCCAGACAACTTTCAGCGAGACCGGGTCGATCTCCAGCACCCGGGAATAGTCCCGCAGGGCATTGCGGAAGCCCGTGGGAGAGCCGGGGTTCGGAGACCCGTAGCCCGCCCAGCCGCCGTTGTCGAAGATCAGGATGTTGCCCGCGCCGGGAAGGCCCCGTGGAATCATGTGGGAGTGATGCTGGCCGATGATCCAGCCCAGCTGCCGCAGCTCGGGGGTCTCGTCGTAGTTCGGCCCGAGCCGCCAGACGATGCGGCCCGTTAACTTGTCGATGATCGCCGTGATGTTGGTTTCCCGCGCGCACCAGATGATGTTGTCCGGGTGAAAGCGCGCGTCCCCCGCATCGAACCAGCGGTTGGGCCCGAGCGCGCTCATGGAGTTGATGTGCATCCAGTCGCCCATGCCGCCGCCGGACTGCAGCCAGTTGGGGTTGCGGAACATGAGGTTTTTGGCCTCCTCCCGGAAACCCAACTCATCGAAGTGGTCGCTGCACACCCACTCCCAGATCACCTCACCCTCCCAGTTAACCTCGATGATGGTGTCGTCGAGCAGCGGCTTGTCGCAGATCCGGGGGGCCTTGATGTTCTTGTGGGACAGGATCAGCGTGTGGCCCCGGTCCGTAAGGGGCTCCAGGCCCGGGGCATAGTAGCCCGCCGGGCTGCCCTCGCGCTGGTAGTCGTGGTGCTGCCGCGCCATCCACTGCGGCTGCTCGCCGGGGTCTTCGATGTACTCGTACTGATTGAAGCGCCACACGATGTTGCCGTCCCAGTCCGCCTGGACCAGGTCGATGCCGTCCTGACTGCCGAAGGCCGTGCTGCGCTCCCCGGTGCTGCCGATGATGTAGCCCCCCGGCAGAATGCGGTTGGGCATGCCGTGCAGCATTTTCCACAGCTGCACCTCGCCGCCGTTCATATCGATCAGAAGCGCCCCCACCTCCTTGGCCTGAAACACGGTGTAGCCGTTCCAGCACCGCTCAGGATCGTACAAAGTGGCGCCGGTGGGGTAGATACTGGGATACGTCATTTGAAATTCCTCCTCTGTGGCCTTTCCGCCCGGCGGGAAGGCCGTTCATTCCTCTTTGAACGCCTCCGCGCGCCCGCGGCGGATGGCCGGCAGGGCCAGCATGACCAGCATGACGGCCGCCATCAGCAGAAAGGCGAGCGACAGGGGGCGGGTGAAAAACACCGAGGGGTCTCCGCGCGAGAGCAGCATGGCCCGCCGCAGATTCTCCTCCATCATGGGCCCGAGGATGAAGCCTAATATCAACGGGGCGGGCTCACACTCCAGCTTGTGAAAGACGTAGCCCAACAGCCCGCAGAGGGCCGTCAGACCGATATCAAACGTGTTATTGTTCACGCTGTAAAGGCCGATGCAGCAGAACAGCAGGATCGCGGGGTAGAGCAGCCGGAAGGGGACCGAGAGCAGCCTCACCCAGATCCCCACCAGCGGCAGGTTCAGCAGCACCAGGATCAGGTTTCCCAGCCACATGGAGACGATGACGCCCCAGAAGAGCTCCGGGTTGCTGCTGATGACCCGCGGGCCCGGCTGGATGCCGTGAATCATCATGGCGCCGGCCATCATCGCCAGGATCACGTTGGGCGGTATCCCGAGGGTCAGCAGCGGCACGAAAGAGGTCTGGGCCGCGGCGTTGTTGGCGGATTCCGGGGCCGCGACCCCGCGGATGTTCCCTTTTCCGAAGCTCTCGGGGTTGCGCGAGTTTTTCTTTTCGAGCATGTAGGCGGTGAACGAGGAGAGAATCGCGCCGCCGCCCGGGAGGATCCCCAGCAGCGACCCGCACAGGGTCCCGCGCAGCACGGCGGGCGCGGAGGCCTTGAGATCGTCCTTGCTCAGCCAAAACCCGGTCAGCTTGGCCTTCAGGATGTTGCGCATCTCCTTTTTCTCGAGGCTGTTGATGATGTCGCAGATGCCGAAGAGGCCCATCGCCAGCGAGACGAACCCGATGCCGTCGGCCAGTTCGGGGATTCCAAACGCGAACCGCTGGACACCGCTCGTCACATCGGTGCCGATCATGCCGAGTAGCAGCCCGAGCACGATCATCCCCACCGCCTTGATCATCGACCCGGAGGCGAGCACGATGGACCCTACCAGCCCAAAGACCATGAGGGCGAAGTATTCGGCAGAGCCGAATTTGAACGCAAGCTCGGAAAGAGGCACCGCCAGCACAGCCAGGACCACGGTGGCGAAGCACCCCGCAAAGAAAGACCCCAGGGCAGCGATGGTCAGGGCCGCACCCCCCCGGCCCTGGAGGGCCATCTGGTAGCCGTCGAGGCAGGTCACCACCGAGGAGGCCTCCCCCGGCACGTTCACCAGAATGGAGGTCGTGGACCCGCCGTACTGGGCGCCGTAGTAGATGCCCGACAGCATGATCAGGGCTGAAACCGGGGGCAGGGAAAACGTCGTGGGCATCAGGATGGCGATGGTCTGGACCGGTCCGATCCCCGGCAGCACCCCGATCAGCGTGCCGACCAGGGCCCCGAACAGGCAATAGAGCAGGTTCATTGGAGTAACGGCGGTCTGGAAACCGAGCGCAAGGTTGGCAAAGAGTTCCATAGCTGCTCCTCCCGGGGGCGGTCAGGCGCGGACGGTCATAAACGCGGGCCAGATCGGCACTTGAAAATCAAGGCCGTACACAAAAACCACCCAGACGATGAAGATGAGCGCAGCCGCATTCAGGAGCGCTTCCTTCCACCGGAACTCGTGGCTGGCCATGCTGGAGACGACCACCAGCAGTGTCGTCGATACCAGGAGTCCCAGAGGCAGAAGGAGCAGGCCGAAAAGAACCACCGATGACAGGATAAGAACGAGCGGCTTGAACTGAAAGACAGGCCCCGTCTGCGATCCCTTGGTCCAAAAAACGCTTCTTAGCAAAAGCGCTGCCCCCAGCACGGCCAGGAGCCCGCCGAGAGCGAACGGGAAGTAGCCTGGCCCCATCTTGGCGGCGCTGCCGATGTTGTAATCCGCGGCGAAAAAAATGGCGGCCGCACCGAAGAGCAGAAACATCACTCCGGCGCAAAAATCCTTTGGGTGGCGGATACGCATGGCAGCATCGAAAATTTCGAAAGAAGGTTGGTCCCGGACATGCCGAACACGCCGGGGCGCCACACTGCCAGGGAGGCCCTGGCGGGCGGCGCCCCGTCCGATACGAAGAGACGCATCCGGGAAGCTGCGGTCAGTCGGCTTTAAAACCCGAGGCTTTGATGACCGGCACCCAACGCTCGCGGTCCTTCTTCAGGGTGACGGAAAACTCTTCGGGCGTGGTGCCCACGGCGTCATTGCCCAGGCCCTGGATCTTCTCTACCACGTCCGGTGACTTGACGGCCTTGACGATGGCCGCGCTCAGCTTGTCGATGACGGCCTTCGGCGTCTTGGCCGGGACGACGATGGCGTTCCAGCCAACCCCTTCGATCTCGGCGTACCCCTGTTCCTTGAACGTCGGGATGTCCGGCTTCTTGCGTGTCGTTCCGGCCGTGGCCAGAATGCGGATCTTGTCCGGATGGTAGGCGGACTGGGCGTCGTAGGCGTCAACCCCCATCGGGATCTGGCTGCCGATCAGCGCCGTTACCAGCGGCCCCGAGCCGTTGTAGGAGGAGTGCACCATCTCGACCCCCGCGGCCTTGGCGATCATGAGGCCGAAGAAGTGGGGCAGGCTGCCGGTGGCCGGCGAGCCGTAGTTGGCCTGGTTCGGGTTTTTCTTGATCCAGTCGATCAGCCCTTTCACGTCCTTCACCGTCGATGTCGCCGGGACCGAGACGCAGAACTGGTAGGCGGTAATGAGCGAGACCGGCGCGAAATCGGCGTCCGGGTCATAGGCCAGCTTGGAGAAGACGACCGGGGCGACCACGAAAAGGGCCGGGTTGACCACCAGCATCGTGGCGCCGTCCGCGGGCTGGCCCTTGACGTACTCGGTGCCGATGCGGCCGCCGGCGCCGGGCTTGTTTTCAACGATGACCGTCTGGCCCAAAGAATCCTTCAGCTTGTCGGCGATGAGCCGCGCCACCACGTCCGAACCGCCGCCGGCCGGGTACGGCACGACGATCTTGATGGGCCCCTTGATCTCCTGCGCGGAGGGCACCCCCGCCCCGAACAGGCCGACAACCGCAGCGACGATCACAACAACGCACAGCCGGGTGAAGAGCGAACGCATGACAGCACCTCCTTTGGGTGGGTTATGGGCGATTCCAAAAAATCCAGGTTTTCCGTCCCTTGTATAAAGGGGCTTGACTCTGATTGGTCTAACGTTTTACAAATAGCATCCGACATGTCAAGCTGTTTTTAAGGAAAGCGGGGGGGGCGGCGGGGGATGGTATTCAAACCCGTGAAACAGGACCGCATCGCGGTCGCAATCGTGAACCAGCTCAAGGCGGCGATTCTCTCGGGCCGGTTCAAACCCGGGGAACGCTTGCCGACGGAAAGAGAGCTGACCGAACAGTTCCAGGCCAGCCGCGTGGTCGTACGGGAGGCCATCCGCGAGCTTGAAATCAAGGGCTTCGTCAAGATCCTGCAGGGAACGACCGGCGGGGCCTATGTGACCGATCTGTCCTTCGACCAACTCAACAACGCCTTTCTCGATCTTTTTCACTCCAACAAGCTGTCGGTGGCCGAACTGATTCAAACCCGCATCCTGGTCGAGTGCGAAATCACCCGGCTGGCCTCCGCCCAGACACAGCCCGAGTCCGGACCGCAATTGCAGGAGGCGCTCAATGCCGAGGGGTCTGGCGGATTACCGCATTCCGGACTCATCGCAACCCGCCTCATGGTTCACCACCTTCTGGCCGAAATGAGCGGAAATCGCGTGCTGCAGGCCATCGCGACCTCCCTCTTTCGCCTGACCGGGGAAGTAATCCTGGAAGTCAAGCCGGTCGAAGAAGTCATCCACCGGCAGGAGGAGCATGCCGAGATCGTCCGCGCGGTCTTGGGCAGGGACCCCAACGCCGCCGCCGCGGCCATGAAGCGGCACCTGAAGAGCATGGGCACTAAACTGGTCAAGCTGGAGGGGGTCTACCGGAAACGCAAGGGACTGGCCCTGTGACGACAAGGGTCGATTGTGTTGTCCGGCGAACTCATGTATACGTTTGAGCCGGTTGGAACCTTCACATGAACCCAAGAACCCTTTGCCAGTCCAGAGTCATATCCGCATGCCCACTTTTAAAAAAGACCTCGCGCACCTGACGCTGCTGGGGGGCAAATCGCATCCCGGCAAAACGCTGGAGACGTTCCCCAACCACCATCCGGGGCGGCGTTACACCGTGACCCTCAGCACCGATGAATTTACCTGCCTGTGTCCTGCCACGGGACAGCCCGACTTCGCCGCCATTACCGTTCAATACATTCCCGACCAATGGATCCTGGAGTCCAAGTCGCTCAAGTTATATCTATGGTCTTTTCGCAACGAAGGCGTCTTTCACGAACACGTGATCAACACCATCTGCGACGACATCGTGGCGGCCCTGGCTCCGCACTGGATTGAGGTAACCGGTGCTTTCGGCGACCGCGGGGGCATCGGCATCACCATCGTGGCCCGGCATGAAAAACGGCCACGGCGCAAGCCCAAAGCGTAAGCTGCCGGCGGCGGGGTTCCCGCAGCGATCCTCCGGCAGCCATGGTCCGCGTCACATGTTTTTTAACTCTGGGGTGTTTGCCATGGGAAACCATCGTTTCCTTCCGCTCGTCGCCGCCGTTTTCGTCACCAGCCTGCTCGTCTCCAACATTATTGCCATCAAGCTGGCATCGTTTGGGACCCTGCCGCTGGCCGGGTCTTTGTTCCTGCCGGTGGCCGTGATCATTTTTCCCATCTCCTACATCTTCGGCGACGTGCTGACCGAAGTGTACGGTTATGCCCGCGCGCGGCAGGTCATCTGGATCGGCTTCGGGTGCAACCTGCTGGCCGTGCTTGCGATTTGGGTCGGTGGACTGCTCCCCGCAGCGCCGTTTTGGAACGCCACGGTGTACGACTCACCCGCGGCCGCCCAGCAAGCCTACGAAGCGATTCTGGGCTTCACCCCGCGATTGCTGATCGCATCCTTTATCGCCTATCTGGCCGGCGAGTTTCTCAACTCCTTTGTCCTGGCCAAGCTTAAAATCGCCACGGCCGGCAAATGGCTCTGGTTGCGCACTATTTCGTCCACCCTGCTGGGCCAGTTGGCTGACTCCGGACTTTTCATCAGCATCGCATTTGCTGGAATTGTTCCAGAGACAACCCTCGGCCAACTGATCGTCACCCAATGGCTTTTCAAATCCGCTTACGAGGTTATTGCCACCCCCCTGACTTACGTGGTGGTCAATTTTCTCAAGCGCACAGAGCAACAAGACCACTATGACCGCGAAACAAACTTTAACCCATGGGTGATCGGGTAATTGGTATCATTCCAAGACCTACCAGGATCTGATCCCGATCCGTGACCCGGCTGCGGATGTGGTATTGATCAGCTATGAGTGTTGAGCGTTTTCATTTCGATACAGGACAACCCACTCAGGCGCCATAGCAGGAGGAAGCAATGATTACCGTCAGAGATATCATGACCACCCCCGTGATCACGGTAACGCCCGACATGAATATCGCCAGTGCGGCCAAGATACTGCTCGATAACAGGGTGAACGGCGCACCCGTCGTCGACGACAAGGGCCGCCTGGTGGGCATCCTGTGTCAAAGCGACCTGATCGCCCAGCAGAAAAAGATGCCGATCCCCACTCTTTTCACGTTTCTCGACAGTGTCATCCAGTTAAACTCTGCCAAACAGATCGAAAAGCAGATCCGGAAAATCGCCGCCCTCACGGTTGCGGAAGCCATGACACCGGAACCGGTTACCGTGCACCCGGACACCGGGGTCGAAACCGTTGCGGCCCTCATGGTGGACAGCAAGTTTCACACGCTGCCGGTGGTCGAGAAATCTCGTCTGGTGGGAATCATCGGCAAGGAGGATGTCCTGCGCACGATCCTGCCCAACCTCCAGGGCAATTGAAGAGGGCACGTGTCCCGAACGGCACCATCGCTGCGAGCCTCGAGGTCCATCATGATCCGCCATGGTCGCATCCGCCGTTCCCGCTTCGCCTGGTTCATGTCGCGTTTACTTGTGATTACGCTTGCCGGTCTGGTGAGCGCCCCGTCGAACGCTGCCGCGCCGCCGCCCATGCAAAAGGTGGTGACCGACAAGGCGAGTTTTGTCGCCTACGCGCCCCAGGGATGGAAGGTCGCGGAACGTGCAGAGGACGGAGTTTTGTCCGTCACGGCGGTCGACCCGGTAACCGGGTGCGAAGCCGGCATGGCATTAGGGGACAGCCCTGCGGGGGATGATGTAGTGACCGTGTCCCGCCGGCTCCTCGCCGCCGAGTCCCGAAAATATCCCGGCCTTCAGATCAAGAACGCGCTGATTACCAAAGAGAAGAGCCGAGTCGTTTTCGACGGGCAGTATTCCCAGCCGCAAAAAGGTGCCCGGGAATTCCGTTTGTGGGTCAGTGCGGGCGGCGGGCGGTTCAGCTGCGCGCGCATCGAAGCGCCGGTCGGAAGGTTGGAGGCCGAGAAGCCTTTGCTGCTCACCGTGCTGTCCAACATCCGGGTAATCAGTGGATGGCCAACTACATCGCCCAAGGGGCCCAGCGCTTGCGCCAGTTGCAGCAGCAAACCGCTGGCATCGTCAGCCGCAATGCCGAGGACATCCGCCGCATGATGCAGGCGGCCTTCGACGAGCGCCAGAAAAGCATGGACTACATCGACTACCAGCGAACCAACTATATCCGGGGGCAGCAGGACTGGGTCTCGAACATGGAAGGCGGCACGGTGTATCACACCGACAGCTGGGGCACCCAGAACACCGCCACCGGC
>DATITS010000324.1:0-11971 GCA_035467535.1 Desulfobacterales bacterium | reverse complement strand
TGCCGAGGCGGCAGTAGGGCTTATCACCGTGACCATTCTCCTGACAGGCCTGAACTTCCCGGCCTTCTGGAGTCTGCCCATGGACATGAATGTGCAAAAGGCAGGATTCATTACCGGGATGATGAACACGGGAAGTGCGCTGGCCGCCATCGTGGCGCCGGGTGCGACCGGGTATGTCGTCATGTGGTTCGGCTGGACGGCCGCCCTGGGGTTGGGCTCCGTCCTGGCTTTGCTTTCTGCAATCATCATCTATCTCACAGCGCCAAAGGCGACCGGTGAGGAAGATCCTGCCTTGTCGAAATCGTGATGCCCCTTTATGACTCACCGATCTTCAATCAAGGCTGACTAAACAGAGCGATCTCGCGATTTAGTCTGATCAGATATGAAGGTTGAGAATTAGTGACCCCTCTGGCGGCGAGATCGGCTTCGAGTTTGGTTTCAGCTTGTCCGGGTAGGGAGGGGGGGGGAGGCGCCATGCCGCCGGCGGTCAGTCGACCGGCGACGGGGGCTCGATCTGATGGTCCTGGTGCAGCGTCCGGAAGACCTCCACGACCCGCGGGTCGAACTGGGTGCCGGCGCCGCCTTCGATGATGTTTAGAATCAGGCCCTGTTCCATCCGCTTGCGGTAGGCCCGGTCGGATGCCATGGCGTCGTAGGCGTCGGCCACCGAAAGGATGCGGGCCAGAAACGGTATTTCCTCCCGCCGCAGCCCGTCGGGGTAGCCGGTCCCGTCGAAGCGCTCGTGGTGGCCGCGGATGATCCGCCGCTCGCGGTCCCACAGGCCGAGCTGACTCAACATGTTCGCACCGATGACCGGGTGCTCCTTGATTTTTTCGAACTCCTCGGAGGACAGCCGTCCGGGTTTGAGGAGGATGTCGTCCCGGATGCCGATCTTGCCGATGTCGTGCAGCGGCCCGGCAAATTGCAGCACGTTCAGCTCCTCCGACGAGCACCCCAGCTCGCGGCCCAGGACGAGAGCGATCTCGGTGACCCGCGTGGAGTGCTGCCGCGTGTAGAGGTCCCGGGCTTCGAGCGCATTCACGAACCCGTAGAGCGTGGCGAACAGGTTCTCGTAGATGTTTTCGTAGACGGCCAGTGTCTCGATGGCGCTCGCCGCACTTTGCGTGGTGAACGACAGGTAAAAGAGGTCCTTCTCCGTGAACGCCGGCCTGCCGTTCGTCGTCGTCGCCGTCAGCACGCCGAACACCTTGTCGCGGATCTTCACGGGGACGGCCATCAGGG
Source organism: Desulfobacterales bacterium (assembly GCA_035467535.1). Lineage (GTDB taxonomy): Bacteria > Desulfobacterota > Desulfobacteria > Desulfobacterales > SpSt-501 > SpSt-501. The sequence goes on along the minus strand of DATITS010000324.1, from coordinate 10,729 downwards.
AACGCACATCCGGGGGCAGGCCGCTGGCGCCGTCGCTACCGGCCGCCAGGAGCGGGATGCCGTCCGCGTAAACGTTCATGACGAGCTCGCGCAAGGCACCGGCCGGCCCGGCACCCGCCTCCTCCGCCGCCGACATCCGGGCACTCGCCGGCGTGCAGTCGGCCGCGGCCAGTTGGTGGGGCCCGCCGGCGGACGGGTCGATCACGAAGAACCGGGAGTGCTCGGCTTTCACCACGTCGACGGCGGTGTCGACGACCCGCTGGAAGACGTGACTGGTGGAGCCCGTGGCCGCGAAGCTGCGCATGATCCGGTTCAAGGTGTCGAGCTCCTCGACCTTGGCCAGCAACTCGCGGTTGAGCGTCTCCAGGCGCTCCTTGCCCTGAACCTCCTGCTTCAACAGAAGGTTTTCAACGAACATGGCCCGCTGACGCAGCACCCGCTGAAAGCTCAACTCCATCTGCTTGAGATCGACGGGTTTGATCAGGAAGTCCACGACGCCGTTTTTCAGGGTGCGAATGGAGTTTTCCAACGAAGGGTAACCCGTCATCACGATGACGGGCAGCGTGTTGTCCGTCAGGTGGATGCGTTCGGCGAGCTCGAGCCCGTTCATCTGGGGCATGTTGATGTCGGTAAAACAGCAATCGACCTTGTTCTGGCCAAGAATCACGAGGGCCTGGGCGCCGTTTCCCGCGGTGAGGACCCGATAGCCCCGGCGGCAGAAATACTCGCTGACGACGTTCAGGATGCTCGTCTCGTCGTCGACGACCAGAAGTGTCTCGCGTTTTGCCGTGTTCATGCCGTTACAAGACCCGGGCCGACCGGAAACCGGTGCCGCGGGATCGCCTGGAAATACGCACCATCGGCGGCGGCCACCCGCCGGAGTCGGTTGCGGATCGCATGACCGGTCTCATCGGAGCTGGAGATCACAGAATAAATACCCCCCGCAGAGTTGGAATGGAGCCCGCATGGGTGTCCTAAGCGGTTCCATCATGAGTGGTATCGGCCATCCTCAAAGAAAACTTTAGTCTCGGAAAAAGCACTTGACGCTCCTCGCCAAAGCCCGTTAAAGATGACGGCCTCTCCGAAAACCGGTTTTTATTGATAGAAGTGGTTTTACAACCTTGGATCACACCCGAGGGCAAGGCGCAGGCCGATTCGAACGCGCAGCAACCACGGCAGGTTGTGAGCATTTCGCGAGGCCTGCAACGCCGCCATCGGGGGGCAGACGGGGTTATGAGACCACTTATAGTGAAAGCGAGCTTGAATCGTGAATCGTTGCGCACCCGACGACAGCACCCCGCTGCGGATCTGCATGCTGAGCTACCGCAGCAACCCGCACTGCGGCGGCCAGGGGGTGTACGTGAAGAACCTGAGCCGGGCACTGCGGGATCTCGGCCACGCCGTCACCGTGGTCGCCGGGCCGCCGGACCCCGGACTGAACGAAGGCATCCGCCACATCCCGCTCCACGGCCTCGACCTGTACGACCCGGCCGACCCCTTCCGCATGCCCACCCTGCGCGAGCTCGCCGATCCGGTCAATTTCATGGAATGGGCGGGGGTCTGCACCATGGGTTTTCCCGAACCCTTCACGTTCGGCCTGCGTGCGCACCGGTTCCTGAAGCACCGTGCGGCGGAATTTGACCTCCTGCACGACAACCAGAGCCTCTCCTACGGGGTGTGGGCCCTCAGCCGCCGGATGCCGACCCTCGCCACGATCCACCACCCCGTCACCATCGACCGCCGCGCGGCCGTGCGCGCCGAAACCACCTTCTTGAAAAAGCTCAAGCAGCGGCGCTGGTACTCGTTCATCGGCATGCAGAAACGGGTGGCGCGCGCGCTCGCCCCGATCATTACCGTGTCCGAGTGCTCCCGCCGGGATATCCGCAGGGAATTCGGCATCCCGGCCGCACACCTGCGCGTGGTGCCGAACGGAATCGACACGGATCTGTTCCGCCCGCTTACGGGCATCGACCGGGAGCCCGGCCGCATCATCGTCACCAACAGCGCCGATATCCCCCTGAAGGGACTCACGCACCTGATGCACGCCGTGGCCCACATCCTGCGCAGCCGAAACCACATCCGGCTGGTGGTGATCGGCACCCCGCGCGAAGATGGCGCGGTGGAGACCCTCGTGCGCGCGCTCGGCATCGGCCGGCACATCGAGTTCACCGGCCGGATCAGCGATGCGGAATTCGTGCGGCAATATGCGCGGGCGAGCCTGGCGGTGATCCCCTCGGTCTATGAAGGTTTCGGGTTGCCGGCCGGAGAGGCGATGGCCTGTGCCGTTCCGGTGGTGAGCACCACCGGCGGCGCGCTGCCCGAAGTGGTGGGCGATGCGGGACGGCTGGTCCCGCCGTCCGACCCACCTGCCCTGGCGCGCGCGATCCACGAGCTGCTGGACCACCCGAGCCGCGCGCGGGAACTGGGCCAAGCCGGGTTCCAACGGGTGCACCGGCATTTCACCTGGCGCCGGGCGGCCGAACAGACCGTGTCCGTGTATCGGGAGGCCGTCGGTGGTCACCGTCGACTTCGGCCGTCTTGACATAGCCCCCGGCCTCCGGGTCCTGGACATCGGCTGCGGCAGCGGCCGTCACGCCACCGCCGCCTATCGGCTGCCCCGGGCGAGGGTGGTCGGCGTGGATCTGGCCTTCCCGGAGCTGGTGGCGGCGAAGGGCCGGCTCGAACTGCACGACCGCCTGGGCGAGCACGGTGGCGGGCAGTGGGGGGTGTGCCAGGCCGACGGGTTGCATCTGCCGTTTGGCGCCGGCCGGTTTGATCTCGTCGTCTGCGCGGAGGTACTCGAACACGTCCCCGACCCCGGGCAGGCCGTCGCCGAAGCCGTCCGCGTCCTGAAACCGGGCGGCCATCTCGTCGTCAGTGTGCCGCGCCTCTGGCCCGAGCGCATCTGTTGGGCGCTCTCGCGGGAGTATGCCGCCGCCGAGGGCGGGCATGTCCGGATATTCCGCAAAACGGAACTGGTCACCCTCCTCGAACGCGGCGGCCTGACGGCCGGGTGCGTGCACTACGCCCACAGCCTGCACGCGCCGTTCTGGTGGCTGAAATGCCTGATCGGCTTGAAACGGAAAAATGCCTGGCCCGTCCGGCTCTACCATCGCTTTCTCACCTGGGACATCCTGCGCAAACCACGACCGACCCGCTTTCTGGAACGGCTGCTCAACCCGGTGCTCGGAAAGAGCCTGGTGGTGTATTTGAGAAAAAGATAGGATTCGAGGGGTCGAGGGTTCCAGGGGAAAAGATCAGGCGCTTCTGCGCAGCACCCTGAGGCTGTCCACGGCCGAATGCTCCTCGAAGAGCCCGGAACCGAGGGCCAGGCGGTAGACCGCGTAGGGCGCTTGGCCGCCCTGCGCGGGGTCCGGGAAGATGTCGTGAAAAACGAGAAGGCCGCCGGGCATCACGTGCGGTGACCAGCTGCGGTAATCGGTGAGCACCGTTTCATAAGCGTGGCCGCCGTCGATGAAGACCAGGGCGAGCGGGGTGGCCCAGGCCCGCGCGGCGAGCGCCGACCGGCAGGCAACGGGAACCACCGTGTCCTCGAGCCCCGCCCGGGCCATGACAGCGCGGAAGCATCGAAAGGTGTCGATACGGCCCGCAATGGGATCGTAAAGCTCCGGGTCGAAGTACTCCTGCCCGGGCTGCTGCTCCTCGGAGCCCTGGTGGTGATCGACCGCGAAAAGGACCTGCCCGGCCTCCCGGCAGGCCGTGCCGAGGCACACCGTCGACTTGCCGCAGTAGCTGCCGATCTCGAGGCACGGCCCCAACCGCGCCGCGTCGAGTGCCGCTTTATAAATGTGAGCGGCCTCTTCGTCCGCCAGGAAGCCTTTGGTGTGCCGGATGAGATCGATGTTCAGTGGCATCATGCAACTCGCAGGTATCGGGGTTCAGGGTTCAGGCACAATGGAGAGGAGGCGCCGAAGTTCTCGCTATCCTGCCGCATAGACGATTAGGGCCGGCTGAGATCAGGCCCCGGCAACTGCTTCTTTCCTGAACCCCGAACCCTGAATCCTTGCCAACCCGCGCAGTTACAAAAAAATATCAGCTGCCTTTGTTTCCAGCGTCCAGCTTCGCGCCTCTCGCCTTGTTTGATGCCGGATCCTGCCGTTCAAAGCTGCTGACCAGCACCTCCCGGGACTTGACGCCGTCCGAGGGCCCCACGACGCCCTCTGCCTCCATCTTCTCGATGATGCGCGCCGCACGGTTGTAACCGATGCGCAAGTGGCGCTGGACCATGGAGATGGAGGCCTGGCGGGTGCGCACGACGAGCTCGACGGCGTCGTCGTAGCGCTCGTCATAATCCTCATCGCCGTTGGCCCCCTGGGCTTCCGCCGGACGGGCTTCGGTGACCCGCTGGTCGTAGGCGGGTGTTTCCTGCTGCTTCAGGAACTCGATGATCTGGCTCAGCTCGCCCTCGGAGATGTAGGCGCCGTGGATGCGCTGGAGTTTCCCGGTGCCAGGCGGCATGAACAGCATGTCGCCGCTGCCGAGCAGGCTTTCGGCGCCGTTGGCGTCGATGATGGTCCGGGAGTCGGTCTTGGAAGAGACCTGGAAGCTGAGCCGGGTGGGAAAGTTGGCCTTGATGATGCCGGTGAGCACATCCACCGATGGCCGCTGGGTGGCCAGGATCAGATGGATGCCGGAGGCCCGCGCCATCTGGGCCAGCCGGGTGAGCGCCACCTCCACGTCCCGGGAGGCAAGCATCATCAGGTCGGCCAACTCGTCGATGATGATCACGACGTAGGGCAGCTTCTCGACGCTTTGGCCGGCAGCCGGTTTCTCGGCTTCCACCTTCTGGTTGTACTGCTTGATGTTGCGGGCCTTCTTCTCGGAGAGCAACTCGTAGCGCCGCTCCATTTCCCGCACCGCCCAGTACAGCGCGTTGGTGGCCTTCTTGGAATCGGTCACCACCGGCGTGATCAGGTGCGGTATGCCGTCGTAGTTCGACAGTTCGATGCGCTTGGGGTCCACCATGATGAGCTTGACCTCCTCCGGCCGCGCCTTGTAAAGGAGGCTGCAGATCATGGCGTTCAGGGCGACACTCTTGCCGCTGCCGGTGGCCCCCGCAATCAGCAGGTGCGGCATCTTGTCGAGCTCGGCCACCACCGGGTTGCCGACGATGTCCTTGCCGAGGCAGATGGTGAGCCTGGACTTGGACTTCTCGAAGGCGCTGGTGGCCACGACGTCCTTGAACCGGACAACCTCCCGCACGGCGTTCGGCACCTCGATGCCGATGACCGCCTTGCCCGGGATCGGGGCCACGATCCGGATGCTCGTGGCGCGCAGCGCCAGCGAAAGGTCGTCGGAGAGGCTGGCGACCTTGTTGATCTTCACCCCCGGCGCCGGCTCGTATTCGAACGTGGTGATCACCGGACCGGGGGAGACCGCCACCACCTTGCCGTTGACGCCGAAGTCCTCCAGCTTCTTCTCGAGCAGCATCGACTGCATCCGCAGGCTCTCGCTGTCCAGGGAGGCCGGTTTGGCCTCCGGGTCTTCCAGCAGGGTGAACGGCGGCAGTTGGAACCGTTTGCCGGCCTGCATGAAATCGAACACCTCCTGCTTGGGCGGTGGAACGACCTTGGCCGGTTTGGGTGCGGCCGCCTGGATCTTGATCTCCTTCACGCGGGCCACGGTCTTTTCGGGCTCGGCCTGGGCGAGCCGCTTCGATCGCACGCGGCGCTCCTTCGACTTGAGGTAGACCGTCGTCAGGCTGTCTTGGGCCGCTCCGAACCAACCGCCGCCGCGCTTCAGGAAGGCCAGCAGGGAAAAACCCGTGGCCAGGATGAAGCCGACGAGCCACAGCAGCGCCAGCACGATCAGGCTGCCGGTGTCGTTGGTGTACCGGACCAGGAAGCCCTTGAGGGGGATCCCCAGCATCCCGCCGGTGGAAAACTTCTTGTCGAACAGGACGTAGAAGTCCTGGTGCACGGCAAGGAGGCTGCCGGTGGTGAGAATCAGCAGGATGCCGCCTCCCAGGGTGGAGAACATCACGCGCCCCGGATGGTTGCCGAAGAAATGCATGCTGATGATGAGGAACAGGATCGGAATCCAGAAGGCCCCCAACCCGAAAAGCCCGATCAGAAACCCCGATAGGTGGGCCCCGACAAGACCGAACAGATTGTGGACGCGGCCGCCGGTGCCGGCGCTGTGGATGGACGGGTCCGCCGGACTGTAGGAGAGCAGGCTGATCAGGGTGAAGATCACGAAGAAGAAGAGAAATATGCCGACGATTTCGCGACGCATGATTTCATAATTCCATGATGAAGGGCAAGATAACGGGTCTGCGACCGATGGTGTACAAGAAATACTGTCTGAGCGCGGTTTGAATCCGGGCGCGGATCTTGTCGATGCGGTCGGGGGTCTCCGGCGTCACCTCCTCCACCACTTCGATCACGACACAGTGGGCGTCCTGGAGCAGGTGCCCGGTTTCGGTCTCAAACACGAACCCGCGCGAGACGATTTCGGGTCCGTACACGACGATGCCGGTCTCCTCGTCGAAGGCCAGGGTGACGGCAACGACTCCGTCCTCGGAGAGGGCGCGGCGCTCCTTGAGCACGGTGCGGCCGACGTCCCCCACCCCTTTGCCGTCGATCATCACCCGGCCGGTCGGCACACGTCCGCCGAGACGGCCGACCCCCTCCTGGAACTCGATCGCCTGGCCGTTTTCAACAACCAGGACCCGCTGCGCGTCGATCCCCATCTCGCGCGCCAGACGCCCGTGCAGGATCAGGTGCCGGTATTCGCCGTGGATGGGGATGAAATAACGCGGTCGGGTGAGCTCGATCATGTGCCGGAGTTCGTCGCGAAAGGCATGCCCCGAGACGTGGATGTTGGAGATTTTTTCGTAGACGACCTCGGCGCCGAGACGGAACAGGTTGTCGATGATCTTGGCGATCGCCCGTTCGTTGCCGGGGATGAACTTCGAGGAGAGCACCACCGTGTCCCCTTTTTTGACCCGGATCTGTTTGTGGGTGCCGGCGGCCATCCGCGCAAGCGCCGACATCGGCTCGCCCTGGCTGCCGGTGGTGATGATGACGACCTCGCTGTCCGGATAGTCGTGCACGAGGTCCATGCTCACATCGGCGTCCTGCGGGATCTTCAGGTAGCCCAGGGACCGGGCGATCTCGGCGCTGGCCTCGATGCTGCGGCCGCTGACGATCACCTTCCGCCCGCCCGCCCGCGCGATGTCGGCGATCATCTGAATCCGCGCGATGTTGGAAGCAAACAGCGCCACGATGATGCGACCGGGGCTTCCGGCCACGATCCGGGAGAACGTCTCGCCGATCCGCGTGTCCGGGACCGTGGAGCCCTCGCGCTCGACGTTGGTCGAATCGGACAGCAGGGCGAGCACCCCTCGGTCGCCGCAGCGGGCGAAGTGGGCCGTGTCGGTGATCATCCCGCCGTCGGCACCGGGGCCGATCCTGAAATCCCCCGTGTGCACGATCAGGCCCTCGGGGGTATCGATGGCAAGTCCGACCCCGTCGACCACGCTGTGGCCCACGCGGATGAAATCGAGCGCAAAGGGCCCCAGCGCCAGCTGTCGGCCGGGGAAAATCGTGTGCAGGCCGGCGGCAGCCGTCACCTCAACCTCTTCCAGCTTCTGCCGGACCATCCCCAGCGTAAAGGGGGTCCCGAACACCGGCGCATCGACATGCTTCAGCAGAAACGGCAAGGCACCGATGTGGTCCTCATGGGCGTGGGTCAGCACGATGCCGTGGACCCCGTCTTTGTAGGGCCGGAGGAAGGACATGTCGGGGATGACGTAATCGACCCCCAGCATGTATTGTTCGGGAAACATCAGCCCAACGTCCACGATGATCCGTGAGCCGCCGGACTCGACCAGCATCATGTTCAGCCCGATTTCGCCCAGACCCCCCAGCGGGATGAGTCTCATCATGACGCTCCCTCCTCATCCACACTCGCCGAGGCCGCGGCGGATCGCCGCCCGCACTCGTTCCATGAGCGCCTCCTTGGTGGCACGGGTGCAATCCGAAGTGTCAATGGGCTCACCGACCTCCACCGCGACGTCCCGCGGCCGGATGATCCACGTGCGTTTCGCCATGATGGCATGGGTCCCGCGGATCGCAACGGGAACGATCGGTACGCCGGCATCCACCGCCAGCACGAAGCCACCCTTCTTGAACGGCTTCAGCGTGCCGTCCAGGCTGCGGGTGCCTTCCGGGAATATCATGATCGCGGCCCCCTTGCGGATCGTCTCGGCGGCGTCCCCCAGGCTCTTGAAGGCGGCTTCGCGGTCGGAGCGGTCGATGCTGATGTAACCGGCCCCGTGCATGGCCCGCCCGAAAATCGGTATCTTGAAAAGCTCGGCCTTGGCCAGCCAGCGGAACTGCACCGGCAAATGCGCGAGCAGGACCGGGATGTCGCAGTTGCTCTGGTGGTTGGCCATGAAAATGTACGGCCGGGTCGGGTCGATCCGTTCCAGGCCGGAAACAGCCACCCGAATCCCGCTGACCGCCAGGATCGAACGACTCCACACCCTGGCCACCCGGTGAACCGGGTTCCCGGTGCGGGTAACCAGGGAGGTCGCGATGGCGAGAAGGCTAAAGAACAGGGTCGAAAAAATCACCCAGGCGTAAATGGCCGCGGTGCGCACCAGGGTGATAAACGTCTTCGGCTCGCAGCCCCGCACCGGCGCTGATGATGGATTCAACACCCTGTTTCCAACCTCCCCCGCAAGGCGATCACCCGGGCCTCAAACGGATATTCCCAACTGCGCCAGCATGTCGTCCACCAGCCGGATGAGCCAGTTGCGCTGTTCGTCCGTGGCGTAAGCGATGCACTCGCAGCGGATGCGGTTCTGGGTGCGGACCAGCAGTTCCATGGAAAGCCTGTCGGTTTGGAGCTCGAGCGCCGCGATAAAGGGCCGGCACTCCCCATGCCTGGATTGTGTCGGCGACAGGAGCTCGGGGTCGATAGGCACCCAATACACGCCTCCCATGGACGCCGGCCCGAACCTTTGATCGAGGCAGCCTTTGATGCTTTCGTAGTCGACGTACCGAAGCTGATCAACTACATATTGTTTCATAATATTCGACGACTACCACAACTTGTTGCAGTTCGCAAGCCATATGTTCCCAGGGCGAAGGCAAGCAAAGCCCTGTCTTGCTGTTTGAAAAGACCCTCTTCCGGGATGGCGGGATAAAATTCGGTCAGCATGGCAGGGTGTTCAAAAACAAGCATCAGGCCGTCAGCCAAGGCGGATATAAGCTTGCGGCAAGAGGCTTGAGGCTCGAGGCACAAAACAAATTCAGACCCAGTCAGCCAGGCTTCCAGCTTCGGGCCTCCAGCTTCCAGCCGATTGCATGTGAGCATTTACAATAGCCGCGCAACGCTGGAACACGGCGCAAGGCGCAGTTTTTCAACACCCTGTTAATGTCGCGGGGGCATGCCCCGTTCGGGTGCATTCGCAACGGCAGGGGCGGGACAACAAAAACCCCCCTGGCCGACCGTATCATCAGGCCAGGGGGGTAAGGAAAGGGCAGCGGATCAGGTCTCTTCAACCGTGATGGCGCCTTCTGAACAGACCTCCACGCAGCTTTCGCACCCGAGGCACTCTTCGGCATTCACCGGCACCGACTTGCCGTCCTGCATCTCAAAGACCTCAACCGGGCAAACATCCACGCACTCCTCGCAGCCTACGCACTTTTCTTCGTCGACAGTGGGGTTAAAAGCCATCAGCAAATCTCCTTTCAATTATGGTATTTATCATGGCGTCCGGCCGCCATCCAGTCCCATTTCCGCAGAGTGCATATACCAATTAAAAAGGCGAGTCAAGCATTGTTGTCATATTTTAAAAAAGACCCGGCGCTGCGCCATGGAATATAATTTAAGCAGTTATTACAGATTTTTAATCAACTACCGGCGTGATCCCGCCAGCACCCTCGACGGGCGCCGGGAGGAGCCGCACGAGCACGGTGTGCCGCCATGGGCGTTCATCCGGCCGGTGCACGCGCCCAACCGGGACACCGGTCAAAAAGCGGGCGAAGAGATGGGTCGGGTCGACTTCGGGCAACACGAAGACGTCCGGACCCGCGCCCCGTGCGCCGTCGGCCTCCGGGGTGTCGGTCGCGAATTGCGTTTCAAGCAGCGACAGGGAACTCACGGCAAACTCGGCCAACCGCGGCATCACATCGGGCGGCGACGGGTGGCCGACGGCAACCGGGGGGCGGGTAAACGCTGCCAGCGCCTCAGGCAACAGGCGCAACGCCCGCGGAACGGAGGCGATCACATGGCCGGCCACGGCGGCGCTGGAAGTAACAAAGACGGGACTCGGGTAGGGTTGGCACAGAAACAGCCGCGCCCAGGCCGCCAGCCGGCTCTCCCACAGGTGGTCTTCGTGACCGGCCGGCCCGAAGGCCGGGCCCTGGTTTCGTCCACCCGCGGCCAAGTCGTTCTCCCCCGTGAGGGCGTGCCGGAGCTCCGCGCTCAGCCTTGCATGCCGCGCCAGGTCGCGCTGGACCTCGCAGCTCTGCCGGTCGAACTCCTGGGCGAGATAAAGAAACACCCGAACCGGCATGAGTCGATCGGGTTCCGCCGGTCCGCGAGTTGGGATCGATCGGCGCTGGATCTGCGAAATGAGCTGCGACGAAGAGTCGTCTTCAGCGAGCGCGTCCGCCTGCAGGCGTTGACGCCAGAAGGCCGCCTGCAGGCCGGCACCGCCCGCGTGCAGGCGGCCCCACTGACCGAACTCCCGGAC
>DATITS010000323.1:0-4625 GCA_035467535.1 Desulfobacterales bacterium | reverse complement strand
GGTCCCGAGGTGGCGGCGCACACGCCCACGGTGTTGATCGCCCGGGCGTAGCCGTCGGCCATGTGGATGGCCCCCTCCTCGTGCCGGGCAATCATGTGCTTGATCTTGCCGTGGTTCTGCATCGACTTGTAAAACGGCAGGATCCCGGCCCCGGGTATTCCGAAAATGTGGCGGACCCCTTCGTCGTAAAGGATCGAAATCGCCGCATCCATTGCGGTCATCTTAGGCATGATAGCCTCCTTTCCCTGTAGGTGCGCGATGGGAACATGTGATATGCGCTGCGTTCAACGTATTGAAAGCCGCTGTGAGACGGCGGCCGCGCTCCTGACGACTTCGGCGGCCAGCTGAGCGGTGCCCGCCCCGAAAATTCTGGAACTCGGCCCGGAGATGCTCATGGCTCCCGCCACTTCGCCCTTTTGGGTGATGACCACCGCAATGCAGCCGACACCGTCTTCGAACTCTTCCCGGTCCACGGCGTATCCGCGCGTGCGGGTCTCCTCGATGTCGCGCAGGAACTCATCTTCCTTCACCAGGCTGTTTTCCGTGTAGCGCACTTTTTTCGCGTTTCGGAAATATCCGACCGCCTCCGCCGGCGGCCGGGCGGCGAGAAAGGCCTTGCCCACGCCTGAGCTGTGGAGAGGAACCCGGGCACCCACCCGGGTAAACATGCGCAGGAGGGACTTGGTGTTGGAGATCTGGTCGATGTAGACGGCCTCCATGTCTTCAAAGCACACCAGGTTGACCGTCTCCCCGGCCCTTTCCATCAGTTTCTGCATGATCGGCCTGGCCGCCGCGATGATCTCCAAATTATCTTTGACCCGTGAGGAGATCTCCAGGCACTTCAGGCTGAGCATGTACTTCCTGGTCGCGGAGTCCTGCCTGACATACCGCCGCCGCACCAGCACCCCCAGAATACGGTGGATGGTGGCCGGGGGATAGCCGGTTGCCTCCGCCAGCGTGCTGAGCCGGGTGTCCCCCGCCTGGGCAATCGTTTCCAGAACGTTCAACGCCTTATCCAGAGAGGTTTCATCGGCCATCGTTTAAGGGCTGCTCCCGCGCAGATCGTTTCCAGTATTTCCACTATGTGGAAATCGATTCCGTATATTGGAAATAAATAGTTGAAAGCGGCCAACCTTGTCAACAGTTTTCTTGCGGAATCGAAGCCCCTAAAAACAATGTCGCGGCGTAAGAACGCCGCGACATTGTTTTTAACAAGAGATCATCACCCCGCGATCATCCGGGGTGATGATCCCTTCTATAGTACCTCGGTCAGATGCTTGACTTCGACTTTGAGCCCATGCCTCCGCACGCCGTGCGACAGTTGGATGATGCAGGCCGGGCAGGTGGTCACCAGTACCTCTGCTGCGGTCTTTTTCAGGTTTTCCATCTTGCGGTCCAGCACCTGCATGGCGAGGTCGTAGTGCGACAGCGCGTAGGACCCCGCGCCCCCGCAGCACCAGTCCGCTTCCGGCAGTTCGACGAACTCCGCTCCCGGCATCCGGCGCAGCAACTCCCGCGGCTGTTTCACCAGGCCTTGACCGCGCGAAGCGTGGCAGGGGTCGTGAAACGTTACGCGTTTGCCCTCCAGCGATTTGGAAAAGGGGATGACTTCGGCCGCAAGCCACTCCGAGACGTCTCTGGCCTTGGCGGCCACGGCTTGGGCGGCCCCGCGAAGCGGATCGTCTTCGGAAAACAGGCGCGGGTATTTCTTGATGAAGCCGGTGCAGCTCGAACAGTCGGTGACGATGGCGTCTACGCTTTCGGCTTCGAACACCGGCAGGTTTTTTCCTGCCAGCCTGCGCGCCGCAGGCAGGTCCCCGTAAGACCACGCGGGCAGACCGCAGCAATTGTTGTTAAGCACGTGGACGCTCCGGCTGAAGCGCCGCAACAGGGCGAGTGTCGCCTCCCCGGCCGCGTGACTGACCACGTCGACGCCGCAGCCGACAAAATAGGCTACACGCTGGCTGCGGCCCTGCCCGTCGAAGACCCCGGGCTTGAAACGGGCCCGGAACGGCTGGGCCGGCAGCCGGTCGACAATCGCCTCTGCCCGGGATAAATCGCGGCCGAAAATGCGCAGCAGGCCCAGCGCACGGGCCAGCTCGCTCATGCCGCTGTTCTTGCCCAGGGCTGCGGCCCGGGCGGCCAGATGCAGACGCCGGGGGTAGGGCAGCAGTTTGTCGAACAGCAGGCGGTGGATGGATTTGCGGCCGACTTTTTCGAGGTACTCGGAGCGCGCCGTGGTGACCAGCTCCGCGGTCGGGATCGCGGGGAAGCAGTTGCTCGTGCAGGCCCCGCAGAGCAGACAGCTGTAGAGGGGCTCCTCGAGCTCCGGGCTCCATTGGATCCGGTCCTCGATCACGGCCCGCAGCAAGGCGAGGCGCCCCCGCGCGACGCCCCCTTCATAGCCGGTGGAGCGGAAGATCGGGCAGGCTGTCTGGCAGAAGCCGCAGTGGTTGCAGTGGGCGATCTCGTCGTAGTGTGTGGCGATGCTCAAAACTAAACCCTCCCCGGCATCTTCCCAGGTGAAAAGATGTGCTGTGGATCGAGGGCATCCTTGATCCGGTGCATGAGCTTCCACTCCCTCCGCGAGGGACCGAAGACATCGTTGCGTTCTTTGAAGTCATCCGGGGCTTTTTCAAGAACCACATGCCCGCCGATTGCCTGCATCCGCTGCCCGATTTCGTGCCAGGAGGCATCCACCAGTTCAGGGCTGCCGAGAAGGATCCGCCCGAAGCCGAAATCGATCAGGGTTGGTCCCTGCCCGGCCTGCTGTCGCAGAAGGAGAGCCGCCTGTGCTGCGCGGTCCGCCGGGGCGCCCGCGCGAAACACATAGGGGTGGCCGGCGATGCGGGCATAAAGCTCGCCGAAGGGGCCGGCGATCACATCGTAGTCCGCTGCATCGGCGGCCCTGAGGTCGGCCTCCTTAAAAAGGGCCTCGGCCCGCGCCAGCTGGGCGGCGACCGTCTCAGGGAAGCCTTCGAAACCGATCCGCAGCCGCCACCACTCGCCACCGTCGTCGGGCTCGGCCGTCGCAAACACGGCCCCGAGGCTTGAGCCGAGCACCTGCGCTGCGAGACCGGCGCAGGCCTCCAACACCCCGACGGCTGAGATCATGGCGCAGCGCTCCGGCCGGGTGGCGGTCTTCAAGGTCACCCGTGTGATGACGCCTAAAGTTCCGGCCGACCCGGCCACCAGACGGGTCATGTCGTAGCCGGCGACGTTTTTCACGACTTTGCCGCCGGCGTTGATCAGACGGCCGTGGCCGTCCACGAAGCGCAGGCCGAGCAATAGCCTGCGCGGTGCGCCGTAGGCGAGTCGCTCCGGGCCGCAGGCGCCGGTGGCCGTGATGCCCCCCAGAGTGCGTTTTGCCGATTCGAAGGCCGGGCGCAGCGGCAGCCACTGGTTGTGGGCGGCAAGTGCGGCCTGGACTGCGCCGAGCGTCATCCCGGCGCCGGCGGTAAAAAACTGGTTGGCGGGGTCGAGTTCCACCATCGTAACAAGGGTGTCCATCCCGAGTGGCGTCAGAGGCCGGGCTGGGAAATTCCCGAAGCCGGCAAGGGAATCGCCGCCGCGCGGCAGAAGGGCCCCCCCTTCGGCAAGGGCGCCTCTGACGGTTGCAGCGACATCGCTCTCGGCGGCGAACAGGCTGTCGGCCGGCGCGGCCCACGCCGCGTGCTCCTTGAACGCAAAGGCCTCGGTCGTGTCCGGAAACATCTTGCCTGGGTTCAGCACCTGCAGCGGATCGACGGCCTGCTGCAGCGAGCGTTGGGCGGCGATATCGTCATCCGAAAACACCAGGCGCATGGCCTCCATTTTTTCCATGCCGATTCCGTGTTCGCCTGAAATGGTGCCTCCCAGCGCAACGCAGGCCTGCATGATCTCCCATCCGGCGGCGTGCACTCGCTTGAGCTGATCCGGGTCGCGCGAGTCGAAGAGGATCAGCGGGTGCAGGTTGCCGTCGCCGGCGTGGAACACGTTGCCGTGCTCGAAGCCGTGTTTCGTCACGATGGCCGCAACTCTCGCCAAGGCCTCAGGCAGCAGGGTGCGCGGTACGGTGCCGTCGTTGACCAGGTAGTTCGGCGCAAGGCGCGCCACCGCGCCGAAGGCCCCGCGCCGTCCCTCCCAGAGGCGGCTGCGCTCCGCGGCGGTGCCGGCGTCGCGGACCTCCCGGCAATGGTTGTCCAGGCAGATCGTGCGGATGCGCTCGGCCTGTTTTTCCAGGCCGGCGACGGGTCCTTCCACCTCGATGATCAGGACCGCCGCGGCGTCCCGGGGATAGCCGCAGGCGATGCTGTCCTCGACCGCCCGGATGATCGGGGCGTCCATCATTTCGAGGGTCGCCGGGAGAATTCCGGCGGCAATGATGTCGGCCACCGACCGTGCCGCGGCTGCGATGTCGTTGTACACCACGAGCTGGGTCATCACCTTTTCCGGCGTAGGCATGATGCGGACGGTGATCTCGGTCACCACTGCCAGGGTCCCCTCGCTGCCGATGATCAGCGCCCGCAGATCGTAGCCGGGCGGATCGTGCGCCGCGCCGCCTAATTGCAACACCTCACCGTCGGATAGAATTACCTCCAGGCCGAGCACGTGGTTGGTCGTAACCCCGTATTTAAGGCAGCGCG
>DATITS010000322.1:0-7809 GCA_035467535.1 Desulfobacterales bacterium | reverse complement strand
GATGGAGCTTGCGCAGATCGCGCACCCGAAATTCCGCGAAGAGCTGATCGAGGTCGCCAAGAAGCGCCATTACATCTTTCCGGACCAGCTGCCGCCCTCGACGGATGACCTCATCTTCATCGAAGCCTACAAGCGATCGTTCACCCTCAGTAACGGCAAGAGCCTGGAGCTGCGGCCGCTGCTGCCCTCCGACGAGTTCGCCTACCGCAACTTTTTCTACTCCCTGCAGGAAAAGACCATTTACATGCGCTTTTTCTACAAGATGCGCACCTTTACCCACGAGGTCGCCCAGAAGCAGTGGGCCAGCCTCGATTACCGTCACAATATTTCCATTGTCGGCCTTACACAGAAGGGTGGGCACAAGGAGATCGCTGCCATCGGTTCCTACGCCAAGGAGAGCGACGACCGGGCCGAGGTGGCCTTCGTGGTGCGCGAAGACTGCCAGGGGCAGGGGATCGGCTCGTACCTCCTGGAGTTGCTCGAGGTTATCGCGAAGGAAAACGGGTACACCGCCTTCGTCGCCACCGTGTTGCGCGAAAACGCCTCCATGCTGCGGGTGTTCAAGAAACGTTACCCGGGGGCCCGGATGACGTTTCCGAGCGGCAGCGAGGTGCTGGTTCACATGGACTTCGCGGGCGCCAAAGCGGACCCTGAAGCGAGGCCGGAAGCCGGCGCGCGTGCGGATTGAATCGCGGCTGCGAGCAGTCGGGGTGCGGTTTCACAGGCGGCCGGACGGGAAAGGCCGTCCTTTAGGTCTTGCGGAAAACCGAAATTTATTGTAATTTAAGAAATATACGCCAACAACACAAGCAAATGGAGGGGCGGGCACGTGTCTTACACGCTTGATCAAAAGCAACTGGATCGGATCGAGGAAATCCTGAAAACCGACCTGATCGACAACGGGGTGCGGTGTGTTTTCCTGATCGACATGGCCGGCAATATCGTCACCAATCTCGACAACGGCGAGAAGCAGCACGACATCTACTCACTGGCCGCCCTGGCCGCCGGAAATTTTGGCGCCGTGAGCGCCATGGCGAAGATCATCGGGGAGAGCGAGTTTTCGCTGCTGTTTCACAAGGGGAAAAAGGAAAACATCCACTTCAACAAGATCTCGTCGGAATTCCTGCTGATCACGATTTTCGGCAATGACATCTCCCTCGGATTCCTGCGGTTGAAAGTCAGTGAGTCGGTCGAACAACTGAAGCGGATCCTGGAGGCGTTGATGGCGGCGCACGCATAGAAGTGGTTTCATAACCGCTTCGATGCGTCCGGGAGATCCGCACGCGTGGTGTAACGACTGCGAAGCCGGCGGGCAGAAATCGAATGGCATTCGTCAATCTCAAAACCAAGGTCATCCAGGTGAAGATCGTCTACTACGGCCCGGGCCGGGGGGGCAAGACGACCAACCTGGAGTACATTTACCGAAAGTTCCAGCAGCGGATCAATTCCGAGATGGTGACGGTCAAGACGCACGGCGATCGAACCCTGTTTTTTGATTTTCTGCCCTTCGACATCGGTATGGTCAACGGTTACAACATCAAAATCCAGCTCTACACGGTCCCCGGTCAGGTGAAGTATAACGCGACGCGCCGACTCGTGCTGCGCGGCGTGGACGGGGTCGTTTTCGTCGCGGATGCCATGGCCGTGTGTCGTGAAAAAAACATGCAGTCGCTTGAAAATCTGCAGGAGAACCTGGCGAGCTACAAGAAGAACCTGAACGCCCTGCCCTGGGTGCTGCAGTACAACAAGATGGACCTGCTCGAACAGGGCATCCCCCTGCTGCCGTTCGAGGTGCTGGAACAGGACTTGAACCGCGAGTTTCACGCGCCCCATTTTACCGCCAGCGCCGTGAAAGGGACCAACGTAGCGGCGACCCTCAAGAAGATCATCTCCCTGACGATCGCTTCCATCAAGAAGGAACTCCTATAGGAGGTAGGCCGTTGTCCAACACATCCAAATTCGAGACGCTGAGCTCCGAGCTGGAGAGCCGGCTGGACGACCTGTTCCGGGAGGATGCCCCTCCGGCTGCGCCCGCTGCGCTCGCCAGGACGGCCGCGACCCCGGACAATCCACTGGGTGAGCTGAAAAAAACGGTGCTGTCCATCGATTGGGAAATCACCCCCGAAACCATCGACAGTTTCCAGGACCATATCCGGCTTCTGAGGGAGGCCTTTCAGCGCGACAAGATCATCAGCATGTTCCTGCAGATACTCGGCTCCCTGGGGCAGTATATCAAAACCAGTCGGAGCAACGTTCACCCGAGCACCTTCACGGTGCTCAATTCGGTGTTTGCCCGGCTGGAAGAGATCGTGACTTCTCCAACCATGCCGGCCCCGGACCGGAAAAAATTGCTGCAGGCCGAAATGGCCCTCTACCAGGATCTGAGGGATAAAATCATGAAACGCCGGGCGTCGGTCCAGCCAAGCCCCGCGGGCAAGACCGCTGTGCGGGCCGCGGCCCCGGCCGCATCTGCACCAAGTGCCGAGGCACCTCCGGAAACCCTGGCCCAGGCGATTGAGGAGCTGAAGGCGTTCATCCGATCGGAGTTGAAGACGCTCAGAGAGGAGTTGGGGATTTCAGCCAGACGGACGTGATGGGACCGCCATGGACAGGAACCGGTTGACCGAGGCCGATCGGGAGGCGCCGCGCGACGGCGACGGCGGCGACGGTATGGGGGGCGCGGAGCGCCAGGTGATCGTCATTTGCGAAGAATGCGGGAAGAAGTACAGCGTCGTCCCGTCCCGGATCCAGGGCAGCGCCGCCGGCTTCACCTGCCGTCGCTGCGGGCATCGGATCGTGGTGGCAAAGCCGCCTGAGGCATTGCCGGAAGGGCCTGCGCCGGCGGCTGAGGATGCGCTTGAAGAGATCGCGCCACCCCGGTCGTCTCGGATGCGCCTCGGGCTGCGGGCGGAAATGGTGGGGATTGTTTTGGTGTTCCCCCTGCTGGTCATGGCCGGCGCGGGGTTTGTTTTTTGGCAGCAACAGGAGGCGGAGGTCACCGCTGAGCTGATCCTCGGCGGAGCGTTTCTCGCCGCCCTGCTCGTGGTGCTGGTTTTCGGCCTGCGTCTGGCCGAACGGGTCCGGGCTCTGGCCGATGCGGCCGCGCGGATCAGCACCGGGGACTTCACGGCCGAGGTCGAAACAGGATCCGCCGACGAACTCGGCCTCCTGGCCGAGGCGGTGGCACGCATGCGGGAAAACCTGCGCCAGGCGCGGGAGCGGATGAACCGCTGACATGATTATCGTTATTCCGAAAAACGTGCCGGTGATTCAGAACCTGCACAGTTACTACGTCGATGTGCGCAAGCTGATCGAGCACTACCAGGGAGAGATCGGCTGCGGCGGTATCCTGCTCTCGGCGCCGACGGGTGAGGGCGCGATTTTTTTCGACAAGGACGGCCTGCTCGACGGCGCTTTCAGAAGCCCGGAGCAGTCGCTCCTTGGCCGTAACGCCATCGAACATTTCGTGGAAAACGGGTCAGCCTGCAATTTCCGCATCAGCGTGTTTCGACTCTCCGCCCGGGCCGTCTACTACTGGGCGAGCATCCCCGCCGCGGAAAGCTCCGGGCGGGAGCTGAACGCCGAGGCCGTGGATCTTGACGGCCTGATCGACAGGCTCGTCTCCGAGCGGGTCTCCGGCTACGTGGCGGCCACCGACGGTCGTCGGGAAGCGGCGGTATTTCTCGACCAGGGACGCATCATCGGCGGGACGTATCCGTGGAGCGGCGGCGATTTCAGCCACGAACCCGGGCGGGCGGAGCAGTTTGCGCTCTGGTGCAAGGAGCGGAAGGCGTTGTGCCGCGTTGCTCGAATCCCCCGTTCGCTCGTGAACGGCGGCGCGACCGCGGCCGGATCCGAGGCGGGCACGCTCACGATGCTGGAGGAGCTTATCGGGCTGGCCGAGGAGGTTTTGACGGTCAAACGGGTCCAGCCCGGCTTCGACCGTCGGCTGAAACAGAAGCTTTTGGCCAAGGCCGAGCGGTTTCCGTTTCTGGATCCGTTTGCCGGCGAGTTTGAGTTTTTCGACCGGAAGATCCGATTTTCCGGCGACACGCCCCACCGGGAATTGGTGGGGGCGCTCACCGAAACCGTCACGGAATTGGCCGCCGAGGCCGGGGTAGAGGACGCTTTTCGGGAACGATTGACGGGTTGGGCGGAACGGCACGGCCGCCATCTCGTGCGGCTTGGGGTCTCCCGCCGACACATTTGAGGCACACAATTTGCATGATTTCGATCCGGAAGTTGGCTGCGATGGCCGGTGCATGCCCGCCGCCTTGCAGCAGGGCGGTTCGAAGCGCCGAGGCGTGATCCTTCGGGGACGGGGTTGGGGTCGGCTCCCGTTCGGTTGCGGGTGTTGACATCATGGCGAAAGCGGGCTCGCACATCTTCATGCGCCAGGCCGAGTTCCTGGATGGGTTTCCAGCGGCGATTTTCCGCTCGACGCTGGAAGGCACCATCGCCTACTGCAACCGCTGCTTCGCCGGCCTTTTCGGATATGATTCGGTCAAAGCGCTCATCGGCTCGCCCGAGGCGGCTCTTTACCGGAACATGAAAGACCGGGGCTATCTCGTGGACTGCCTGCAGCAGCAGGGGCGGCTGTATGATATCCCGATCGACTTTCGGAAACGGGACGGGTCCGGCCTGTCGTGCGCGGTCACCGTCCGCGGCGTGTTCGACGACGACGGCATGATGGTGCACGTGGACGGCCTGCTGCGGGACATCACGACGGAGATGGTGGAGCGGCAGAACCGGCGCGTTCATGGCGAGAAGTTCCAGGGGGCGCTGGAAATGGCAGGGGGGGTGGCGCACCACCTGAACCAGCCCCTCACCATCGTGGACAACCTGCTCAACGAGATGCTGGCCGATGCGGCCGTGGAGGGGACCTGTTTCGGCCGGATGCTCAAGGTGCAGGAACAGGTCAGCCGGATGATCACCATCACCCGCAAGATCGCGACCATCAAGCGCTGCGAATCCATGGACTACGTGGCGGGCGTTAAAATCGTGGACATCGAGAAAAGCATCCTGACGACCGACGGAGAAAAGCAGGCATGATCAAAAACGTTCTGCTGGTGGATGACGACCGCGCCATGCTGCTCGCACTCCAGGAGGGGTTTGCGCGATACAGCGACTCCTTCTCGGTGCTGCTCGCCGGCGACGGGATTGAAGCCTTGGAGTACCTCAAGCGGCAGCCGGTTTCCCTGGTCGTGACGGATCTTAAAATGCCCCGCGTGGACGGGTTTGAGCTGCTGGCCACGATCATGGCGAACTTCCCGGACATCCCGGTGATCATCATCACCGGTTACAGCACGCCTGAAATGGAGCGGCTGGCGCGCAAGGGCGGCGCCGTCGCCTTCGTCGCCAAGCCGTTTCTGATCGAGACCCTGGCGCGGCAGATCGTCGGCATGCTGCGCCAGGAGGCCGACGGCGGCACGCTGCACAACGTCTCCTCCGGGATGTTCCTGCAGTTAATCGAGATGGAGCAGAAGACCTGCACCATTCGGCTGGAGGAGAAAACGTTCGGGGAAAAAGGGGTCCTCTTCTTCGTGGAGGGCGTGCTGTGCGATGCCCGCGTGGGCGAGCGCCAGGGGGAAATCGCCGCCTATGAGATTTTCGGCTGGGACGACGTCAGCCTGTCCATTCAAAACGACTGCACGGTCCGGCAAAACCGCATCAATAAAGAGCTCAGCTCGCTGCTCATCGAAGGCGCCCGCCGGTCGGATGAACTCAAGGCCCAGCGCGCGGCGCACCATGGGAGTGCGGCCCGGACCGGATCGGGGTCCGGTCCCGACGACACCCTGAAAGGGGTTCGGCTGAAAATCGAGTGCACGCTCGGCACCCGGTGCGGGGTGGAGGACGTTATCCGGGATGAACGCTGGATGGGCCGTGTCCATAGCATCTCGCAGTCCGGGGAACGGCTCCATCTGGGAAAACTGTCGCTGGCCTACATCGATCAGGGCGATTCGCGGGACTACTTGCTGCTGCCCGACGACCATGCCGTCGTGGCCGTGAATCCCAAATGCCCGCGGGATAAACTCCTTCAGCTTCTGGGCGAATGAGGCCGATACCGATGAGCGCACTGTTCGATGACCTGTTGGCCATTGAGGGCGTCAAGAGGGTCAAGTTTTTTTCCGTTGCCGGCGAACTGCTGTTTGAGGAATCCGGCGCCGGGGGCATGGACAAGACCGCCGTCCGGGACTGGCAGGCGCTGCTCGTCTCCCTGGACGGCGCCCGGGAGGCGGATCTCATTTTCGAAGCGGGCCGGCTCTACATCCGGAAGGCGGACGAGGGCATGCTGGTGGTGGCGATGGGGCGCATCGCGCCGGCCGCCATGATCCGTTTGAACTGTGACGTCCTGCTCTCGGAATTGAAAAGCAACAAGGGCTCCGGTCCGCTTTTCGAAGGCGCGAAACTCAAGCGCAAGAAGGGCCTGGGGCGGTTCTTTCAGTTGCCGAAACTCTAAACGAACCGAAAGGTAACCGCACGGTGATGAGAACCGACATCGATTCCCGAATCAATGAAGCTGAAGTCTGCCGCTCCATGGGCCTGTTTGTCGAGGCTCTCGCCATTTACGAGAAGGTCCTGCCGGCCGTCGCCCCGCATCAGTCGGACCTCCAGGAGACCATCAAGAACCGGATCACCCTGATGAAGCAGGAGGTCGCCAAGGAAGAGGGCACCGCCGTTCCCGGCATGTCGCCCAAGGACCTGTCTGTCATCCGGAACGCGATCTCGGGCTCCGGGGACCTTTCCGCAATCGTGGACAGTGCCTCGGCCTTCCAGGAGATGGGGCTGCTCAGCGAGGCGGTGGCGGAATATGCCAAGCTGTTCAGCGAAGACTACCCTCCGGAGAAGCTGGTGCCCCCCCTATTGGAATGCCTGCTCAAGCTGCACCCGCCGGCGAATGCCGTCAGCGAGCTCGATACCCTGCTGCGGGTGGATGGCATCGACAAGACCAAGGCCGCGCGCACCAAGTACCTGGCCGGTCTCGAAATGGAGAAACGGGACCATCGCGACCACGCCCATGACCTGTACAAGTCCGCCCAGGAGCTGCACCCGGGCGACCCGGAGATCGCCAAGCGCCTGGCATCGGTGACGGCCGCCTTTGCCTCCGGCTCCAAATACGACTACCTGCTGCGGGAAAAAATGGTCACCACCGATCAGCTGCAAAAAGCTTTCGGGCTCGCCAAGAAGCAGCATTGCAGCGTCGAGCACGTGCTGATCGAAACGCACAAGATCAAGAAGGAGGCGATCGGCAAGTCCTTTTCCCTGTTCTACGGCTGCAAGTACCGGGAGTTCGACCCCGCGTTGCCCGTGCCCTTCGAGCTGCTGACCAACCTGAAGAAGGCGTTTCTGCTCAATGAGCTGTGGATTCCGATCAGCTGGAGCAAGGAAGGCATCGAGGTCCTCGTCGACGACCCGCGCAACCTGAACAAGACCGACAACATCAAGGCCCTGCTGAAAACCCCGCGGGTCAATTTTTCGATGGCGATTCGCGAGGACATCCTGGCCTTCATCCAGCATTTCTTCGCGAAAGATCCTTCCGCCGAGACGGGCCCGGCCGAGGATGGCCGGTTGGAAATGGACGTGATGCCCGAGGTCGTCTTTGAGGAGGAACACGAGGAGACCGGCGCCGATGAGCCCGATGAGAGCTCCGGCCAAGTGGTCAAGCTGGTCGACCAGGTCATCATCGCGGCCTACCGCAAGAACGCCTCCGACATCCACATCGAGCCCTCCGCGGTGACCAAGTCGGCCGCCATCCGTTTCCGCATGGACGGGGTCTGTCAGGAGTACATGAAGGTTCCGAATGCGATG
>DATITS010000321.1:0-6747 GCA_035467535.1 Desulfobacterales bacterium | reverse complement strand
TGATGCGAATGGCTTTTGCCAGGGCAGGCGGTGCGTTGTGCAGGCCACCCACCGGTCCTTTAGAGATATCTGCCATTTTGTTACCGTGCCTCGCTAAAGTGTCCGGCCGGGCGCCGACGGCGTCCGGCCGGTGTCCGGTTTACTTGTCGTAACCCACCAGTTTTTTGTCCATCGCGCTCTTGCCCATCTGGTAATACACGCCGTTGGTCATTTTCGTATAGGGCACCGTCAGGTTGGCCCAGTCGACCATGGACTTGTACACCTTGGCGAAGAAGGGGTCCTGCTTGGCGTATTTCTCAAGAACCTCCTTGGTGGCCGCCATGTAGGCCGGGAAGACGTCCTCCGGGGTGTCCTGCACCTGGACCTTGTCCTCGACCACGAACTTCTTCAGGGCCTTGCTGTTCTGGCTCACGTTCCAGTTGTAGGTGTCGGTGATGAGGGCCATGATGCCGGACTGGAAAATGGCCTGCAGGTCCTTGGGCAGCTTGTTCCACCAATCCAGGTTCACATAGATGTCGCCGATGTCGATCGCCTGGTGCAGACCCTGGAGGTAATAGTTCTTCCAGACGGTGTTCAGGCCGAGCGCCGCATCGTCGGCCGGGCCGATCCACTCGGCCGCGTCGATGACGCCGCGCTGGGCGGAGGGCACGATCTCACCGCCGGGCATGGAAACCGGGTTCATGCCCATCACTTTGAAAGACTCGGCCGGGATGCCGGGAGGCGAGCGGAATTTCAGTTTCTTGACTTCGTCGAGATTTTTGAACGGCTTGGCGAACCACCCGAAGGGGTCCGGACCCATGGGCATGCACATGAAGCCTTTGATCTTGTATTTCAGAATGTCGGTAAAATACTGCTGATAGAGCTCATCGCCGCCGCCGTCATAGAACCAGGAGATGACGCTGACCTGGTCCAGTCCGACACCCAGTCCGGCGGTGGGGGCCGAGAACAGCAGGCCGGCCGGGTGCTTACCGGACCAGTAGTGGGTCCAGGCAAAGCCGCCGTTGACGATGCCCGTGTTGACCGCATCGAGGATCTCGAAGACGCCCACGACGGCGCCGGCAGGCAGCACTTCGATCTTCAGCCGACCGGAGGACATGGCATCGACCCGAGCGCCCATGCGCTCGATAAGTTTAAAATAGATGCTGGAACTCGGGACTGCCGTCTGGATTTTGAGGTTGTAGTTCTGGGCCTGGGCATTGGAAAGCCCCACGCCGGCCAGGCAAAACAACAGTGCCACTAGAAAACAAGCGATTCTCGTTCGTGCCATCTGTTCCTCCTTTAGTTGTTTAGCTATTGTTTTTTACCGAACAGCCCACTGCCAGAATCATGTTGCGAAATAACTCTATGGTTACCAATTGACGCATGCATGGAATGAAACGTGCTTTTGCAATCAAGCAATTATTACGCCATTTTTTAAAAATGAGACAATATCCAAGTGTTTTTCGCGGGAACTTAAAATTTTAAAAAAAACAATTATTATCAGAGTGTTAAATAATATTTTACGAGCCGTGTCGAGCCCTCCTCAGTTAGCGGGACACATGTGCCTCACATTATTTCGACCATTGAGCGGCCGATTGGGTCGCAGAATTGCCACGGGCGTTGCAATATCACAACATTCAAAAGTTTTAAAATCAAACATAACCAAGCCACTACGGTGATTGATGCCATTTTGCAACGATTTTCAAAACATTGATTCAACCGCCGCTCGATTTATAAACTTATCTGAAATATTGAATAATTTTGTTCATCGGCGCAGCCGGCAACGGTGCGGAGAACCGTTAATTCCCCGGCATCGAATCGTTCTTGGCCGGAATCTACGACAAGGGCATAAGAATTGCTTTACCAATAATCACTATCAACAAACTTCCAAAAGTCGAAATGTCGCCTTGCTTCGGCCATGGAGCCGGAAGTGACCGGGAAACCAACAACTGATTTTATACGATAAGGAGAACGCCATGGAATGCTGTGAAGTTTTGTCACCCCAAGAAGCCAGACTCCAGGAAGAAATGGCGGGTCAGGGGGCCAAATACGAAACGGGCCGGGAACGGGTCTTCCGCATTATGAAGAGTTTTCAGATGCAACGCCCGAAGATAGACGTCGAACGCGCCAAATATTTCACCGAGTCGATGAAGCAGACCGAGGGTCAGCACCTGACCCTGCGCTGGGCCAAGGCGCTGAAGCACATCGCCGAAAACATCACCGTGCATATCGATGATCACCAGTTGCTGGTCGGACGTTCCGGACACCAGGGCCGCTACGGCATCCTCTACCCCGAGTTGGACGGTGATTTCCTCGATCTGGCCATTGAGCAGCTCTCCGAGCGGGTCCAGTCCCCTTTCAACATCAGCCCCGAAGACGCCCGGGTGGTGATCGACGAGATCGCCCCCTACTGGAAAGGGAAAACCTTCCACGAGGCTCTGGCCGATGCCCTGCCCGAGGAGACCCTCCGGTACACCTACGACCCGAAGGACGTTATGACCTCGCGCTTCATCGTCAACGAGACCGCCTCCTTCCGGTCCTCCATCCAGTGGGTCCACGACTATGAAAAGGTGCTGAAGAGGGGCTTCAAAGGCATCCGCAAGGAAGCCGAGGAGCGCATCCAGGGACTCGACCCGTTCAGCCCGGTGGACAACGTCGAAAAGAAGCCTTTCCTGGAAGCCATTGTGACCGTGTGCGACGCCATCGTCCTTTGGGCCAAGCGGCACGCGCGCATGGCCGCGCAGATGGCGGCCAAGGAAAAAGACCCGCAACGCAAGGCGGAGCTGACGGAGATCGCCCGGATTTGCGAACGCGTCCCGGAGCATCCGGCCACGACCTTCCACGAAGCCGCGCAGTCCCAGTGGTTCGTGCAGATGTTCTCGCGCATTGAGCAGAAGACCGGCACCATCATCTCCAACGGCCGGATGGACCAGTACATGTATCCTTACTTTAAGAAGGACATGGACGAGGGGCGGCTCACCGAGGAGAAAGCCATCGAGCTGCTGGAATGCATGTGGGTGTCCATGGCCCAGTTCATCGACCTGTACATCTCTCCGACAGGCGGCGCCTTCAACGAAGGCTATGCCCACTGGGAAGCGGTCACCATCGGCGGCCAGACCAAGGACGGCCGCGATGCCACCAATGAATTGAGCTACCTCTTCCTGAAATCCAAGCGCGAGTTCCCGATGCACTACCCGGATCTGGCCGCTCGGATCCACTCCCGCTCTCCCGAGCGCTTCCTCTGGGAAGTCTCCGAGACCATCAAGGAAGGCTCCGGCTTTCCCAAGCTGATCAACGACGAGGAGGTCGTTCCGCTGTACCTGTCCAAGGGGGCCACCTTCGAAGACGTGCTGGACTATGCGGTGTCGGGTTGCTCCGAAGCCCGCATGCCCAACCGCGACACTTACACCAGCGGCTGCGCCTACATCAACTTCGCGGCTGCCCTGGAAATGACGCTCTACAATGGCAAGATGAAGAAATACGGGGACGAGCAGATCGGGCTGCAGACCGGCGACCCGCGCAATTTCGAAACCTGGGAGCAATTCTGGAACGCCTACATGGCCCACCAGACCGACTTCATCAAGCAGGCGTATATCCAACAGCACCACATCATCCGCCTGCGGGCCCGGCACTTTGCCGTGCCTCTGGGTTCAGCGCTGCACGACCTGTGCATGCAGCACTGCATCGACCTGCACCAACCAAAAATTCCGGGCGGCATCGACCTGGGGTACTTCGAATTCATGGGCTACGGCACGGTTGTCGATTCGCTCTCGGCGATCAAGAAGCTGGTGTTTGAAGAAAAGAAACTCACCATGGCCGAAGTGATCGACGCCGTTTCCAGTAACTTCGAGGGCAAGGAAGACGTGCGGCACATGCTCATGAACGTGCCCTGCTACGGCAACAACGACCTCTATGCCGACAACATCGCCAAGGCCGTCGACCGCGCGGCGGTCGAGTTCGCCCACAAGTACTCCAAGGAACTCGGCGTGCACCTCGACTTGCGGCTCGTGCCCTTCACCTCGCACGTGCCCTTCGGCAAGGTCGTGAGTGCCAGTCCCAACGGCCGCAAGGCCTGGACCCCGCTGTCCGACGGCTCTTCGGCCTCCCAGGGCTCCGACAAGAACGGGCCGACCGCGGTCCTGATGTCCAACTTCACTACCAAGAACTTCGACTACCGCGAGCGTGCGGCGCGGCTGTTGAACATCAAGTTTACTCCCAAGTGTGTCGCCGGAGAGGACGGCACGCGCAAGCTGGTCTCCTTCATCCGCACGTGGTGCGACCTGAAGCTCTGGCACGTCCAGTTCAACATCATCAATAAGCTGACACTCGTCGCCGCCCAGCGCGACCCGGAAAAATACCGGGGTCTCATCGTGCGCATCGCCGGCTACAGCGCCTATTTCGTGGATCTCTCCTCCGATTTGCAGAACGACCTGATCGCGCGCACGGAACACGAGCGGTTCTAACTCCGTGAAGCGGGGCGGGAAGCGCGATCCCGCCCCGCTTTCATCCCACCCGGCGGGGAGTCAACTGGCGAATGCCGGCAACCGCTTGCAGGCGCAAAAATGGAAGCATCGGGAATCGTTTTCAACATCCAGAGATACTCTCTCCACGACGGGCCGGGCATCCGGACCGTCGTCTTTTTGAAAGGCTGCCCCCTGCACTGTCTGTGGTGCAGCAACCCGGAGTCGCAGAGCCCCGCTCCCCAGTTGGCCTACAACAAGAGCAAGTGTCTGACGCTCGAAAAGTGCGTGCGCTGCATCGAGATCTGCTCGGCCGGGGCCATTAAAGTCGGCGCAGAGAACCGAATTCAGGTCGACCGCGAGACCTGCAATGATTGTCTGCTCTGCACCCAGGCCTGCCCGTCCATGGCGCTCAACTTTTACGGCGAAACGATGAGCGTCGCCAAGGTCATCCGTGCGGCAGAGGAGGATGGGGTTTTCTACTCCCGGTCGGGCGGCGGCATCACCCTGGGGGGCGGCGAACCCTTGCACCAGCCGGACTTTGCCGTCGCTATCCTGAAGGAGGCCCGGCGCCGACGGATCAACACGGCCATGGAGACCTGTGGCTTCTGCCGCTGGGAATCGCTGAAAGCCGCTTGCGAGTATCTGGACACCCTGCTCTACGACATCAAAACCATGGATCCGGAAAAGCACCGGCAGTTCACCGGGGTCTCCAACGAGATCATTCTGGAGAATTTGAGCCGGGTCCGCGAAGCATTTCCGAACCTGCCGGTGCAGATCCGCACGCCGATCGTGCCCGGGTTCAACGACAGCGAAGCGGCGGTGCGTCCCATCCTGGAGCACATTCGAAACATGTCAAACGTGTGCTACGAGGCGCTGCCCTACCATCGCATGGGCAGCCCCAAGTACGAGTATATCGGCCACAACTATCTCTTGACCGAAAGCAAACTGGATGAGGGCGTCATGCAATGCATCAACCGCCTCATCCAATCCGAGTTCAGCCACCTGCGTTCGGAAAACAACGCCGAGCAGAAGGATATGGCTTCATGATGAACCAGCCTACGAATGGTGAAGGGTACCTAATATAACTCCTCCACTCATCCCGCAGACATCAACCCTGTTCCACCCAGGGATCTGACCGCTTCGGGCGAGATCCTCCCGTTCACCGAGTAACTTCAACGCAGGAAAAATATCCGGATGCCCTTCACTTCCAACCGGCCGAGGGGTAAAGGGAATACGGGTACCCCGGACACCTGTGCCCTGCGGCATAGCGGGTTGATACACTGGGAAAGGCTTGGTTTCAGCGGGGTGGCGCCATGGCCAGAGAGGCGATGGCCAGCGGCGTCAGCAAAAGGGGCTGGCAGGGGAGCTGAATGGGTAGCCGCAGCTCTTCGGTGAACACGGCGTCGACCCCGGGCAGGCAGCAGGTGCCGCCCGTGAGGACAAGACGCTCCACGCGGTGGCCTTTAATGTGGCCGGCCACGATGTCGCACATGCGCTGGAGTGTAGGCCGCGCCAGTTTGAGGATGTCGTATTGATCGTGCCGGCGCTTGCGCTCCTCGGCGTCCCGGAAGGAGATGCCGAAATGACCGGCGATGACGAGCGAGATGTGCCGGCCGCCGGTCGGCTGATCACCGCT
Source organism: Desulfobacterales bacterium (assembly GCA_035467535.1). GTDB lineage: Bacteria > Desulfobacterota > Desulfobacteria > Desulfobacterales > SpSt-501 > SpSt-501. The sequence goes on along the minus strand of DATITS010000321.1, from coordinate 669 downwards.
GAAGACGACCTGCCCTTTGCGCACCACGGCCGTACCGGTGGTCCCGCCGCCGACGTCCACCACCGCCGTCCGATCCAATTCGAGCAGATTGGCAACACAGGTAGGTTCGTCCTGCACGGCGGTCACCTCGAGCCCGACTCTCTCAAGGATGTAGGTGGACAGGCGCGGCTCCGTGCCTGGAGGAAAGGAGGTGGCCGCCCCGGCAAATTCCACCCCGAGCTTTTTCTGGGCCAGCCCGACGAGACGACGCACGATGTCAACGGCTCCGGCGTAATCCACCACGACCCCGTCCCGCACCACCTCCGCCCATTCCAAAAAGCACGCCACGGGCTCCCCCGCGGCGTTCAAAACCATCACGACGATGTCGGCCGTTCCCAGGTCGATGCCCACGTGAAACGGCCCGGGGCCCGGCGCCGGGTCTGCGTTGTTCAGCAGCTGCGCGGCCACTTCGAGTCGTTGATTGGCGGTTTCCCAGGAGATAGACATGCGCTCAGAAGTCGATCGCGGCGTGCTACGCCGTCCTGTTGGTGTTGACATAACGGCACGGCAGGGATAGCGCCTCCGCCGGTTGTTGAAAACAAGTATCAGGCCGTCAGCCAAGGCGCGCGGCCTTTTGGAAAGCGCAGCATACTGGACAGTATGTGAGCATTTACAAAAGGCCGCGCAACG
>DATITS010000320.1:0-20514 GCA_035467535.1 Desulfobacterales bacterium | reverse complement strand
GAAGTGTTTGCTGAAAAAATATCCGGATTCGAGAGGGGGGCGCAAGTATTGAAAGGCCGTGCATGGTGATTTCGGTTATTTCAGGGTCTGCATGCTGGCGGAGTTTGCCGTGATCCGAACAACAGTCTAAGTTTGTGCTATGTTTTAGTTCTTCCGGCTCTATGCATGCTTGGTTGTATGCGGAGCACACATATTGTATTGAACTGCCTTATTTTCAACAGGCAAAATGACTAAGCTGTAAAGTTAATTTATTGACAGCCACTTACTCTTACGTTAGGAAATATTACAGCAAACTCGCTTCCCAAGAAAACTAGTATATTGACAGCCTAACTACTGATGTGTTTTCTATCATGCTGCAGGCGATATCCGGATGAAATAGCAATCTAAAGTGAGGCGCTCAACCACAGCTCCTGCGTTTTGGGTTTTTGGGTTGGCTGATCTTCTACACACAATTACTCCTGAAACATTTTCATGAAGCGCCGGTCCAGGTAGTCCTTGAGGGCAAAACCGATCCTGCCGTCGAAAACGATGGATTTCCAGCGCACGACGGCCGTGCCGTCGCCCATGTTGAAGGCCAGCAGATAGTCTTGCTGCGGGTTGAAAGCGACCAGATCCCCGCCGCCGAGGACCCGTTGAAGGTTTTGCAGCAGCACCGGGTTCTGGCGCACTGCGTAGACCCCCACCTTGGCGAGCGGCCGCGGCTCGAAGCAGATGCAGTCCCCGCCACCGAAAATCTCCGGATGCGCCACCGATTGAAGAAATCGGTTCACCAAAAGGCCGCCGTCTTCCCCGGTCGGGATGCCTGAATCGCCAAAAAGAGGTGAGGGTTTCACTCCGACGGCCATCAACAGGAAGTCGCTGGGGCGGGAGTCGCCCGAGGTCAGCCGGACAACTCGGCCGCCGGCGCTTTCGACCTTCTGGCCCTCGATCAAGGTGATGGCCAGACGCGCAAGGCCGCGCTTCGCTTTGCGGCGCACCACCGGATCGAATCCGGCCAACAATCGTTCCCCTGCGACCAGGGTGATCTCAGCCGCCCCCGCCGCATCCCGCACCAGCCGGCGCAGGTTGGCGGCAATCTCGAGGCCGGCCGGGCCGCCGCCGGCCACCACGATGGACAGCCGCCTCTGCTTGAGCGCGTCGATGATCCGGTGGCGGGCGTCGAGAAGCCTTTCGATCGGTTTGACCGGAACCACCGCCGCGTGCGTCGCAATCCGCTCGTTGACCGACACGCCGCTGCCGGTGTTGAAAGAGGCGACGTCGTAAGCGACGCGCTCCCCGCCCTGCAGCTGCAGTTCTTTGCGCACCGGGTCCACCCGGACGACAAGGTCCTCGATGAAGCTCGCCCCGCGGGAGATTGCCATTTGCTTCACGTTGAAGCGGATTTCCTCGGGCCGGTAAATGCCGGAGAGCATGCCGGGCCCCATGCCGGAGTAATAGTGCAGGGGGCCGGGGCCGATCACGGTGACGCGATGGCCGGCCGCCGTGAAGTCGGCCAACTGTTTCAGAACCGTCATGTGGGCATGTCCGGCACCCACGAGGACCAGGTGTTTTGACATAGGGGGATGGTTGGTGCTTGGTGTTTAGTGTTTGGTGTTTGGTGAAAACGATGGCCGATCGCTCAGGAATCGAGCCAGGGTTGAGGGTTCAACGGTTTTAGTCGATAGATCATGCGTGTCACCTCCCGCGCCGACTGCCATGCCGCAACATTCTTCAAAACGACTGATTCTTATTTTCCCCCAACCGTAAACCGTGAACTCTTGAACCTTTAGTTGTTCCCATGAGCGCTTCGATCTCATCGGCGTCCCGCGGGATGTCCGCCGTGAGGTCCAGCGGGCCGTCGGCGGTGATCAGGATGTCGTTCTCGATGCGCACTCCGATCCCCTCCCCGCGGATGTAGATGCCCGGCTCGCAGGTAAACACCATGCCCGCCTCGAAGGGGCGCAATTTGTCGCCGTAGTCATGGACGTCCAGCCCCAGGTGGTGGGAAGTGCCGTGGGGGAAGTACTTCTTGTAGAGCGGCTGATCCTGCGGCTGGTCTTTGACTTTTTCCGCATCCAGCAGGCCCAGGCCGATCAGCTCAGCCTCCATCAATCTGCCGACCTCTGCGGTATAGGCCTCCAGGGTGTTCCCCGGTTGCAGCATCTGGATGGCCGCCTTCTGCACCCGCAGCACGGCCTCGTAAACCGCCCTCTGGCGCGCGGTGAAGCGGCCGCCGACCGGCACCGTACGGGTCAAATCGGCGGCGTAGTTGGCGTACTCCGCGCCGAAATCGATCAGTACCAAGTCACCGTCACGGCACTGCCGGTCGTTTTTCACGTAGTGCAGGGTGCAGGATTCGGCACCGGAGGCGACGATCGTCTGGAAAGCCGGACCGCGGGAGCGGTGGCGCAGGAACTCGTGCCAGATTTCGGCTTCGACCTCGAATTCCCAAACCCCCGGCCGAATAAACCCGAGCAGGCGCCGGAAGGCCCGCCCCGTTATTGCGGCGGCCTGCTTAATGAGCTCCACTTCGATAGGCGATTTGATCGCCCGCAAGTGGTGCATGATCGGCGCCAAGCGCTGGTACCGGTGCAGCGGAAAGGCCCCGCGGCACCACTTGCCGAAACGCGCATCCCGGGTCTCAACGACCGCTTCCGCCCGCTGGTGCTCGTTGGAGTTGAGGTAAACCCGCTCGGTCTGGAACGCCAGCGCCCGGAACACGGCATCGAACTCCGCGTTCCAGTAAACGGTCTTGACACCGGAGACAACCGCGGCTTCTCCCTTGGTGTATTTCTTTCCTTCCCACAGGCCGATCTGCTCGTTGGTCTCCCTGAGAAACAGGACTTCCCGGTGCTTCTCCTCCCTGGCATCGGGGAAGATGACGAGAGTGCTCTCCTCCTGATCGATCCCCGATAAATAGAACAGGTCCGTCTGCTGGATGAAGGGATGAACGCCGTCGGCGCTCTTCGGCATGACGTCGTTGGAATTGAACACGGCGATGGAATTGGGCTTGAGCTGCCCGGCGAGCCTGCGGCGGTTTTCGATGAACAACTGCGGGTCGATCGGCGGGTACCGCATGGGGCCACCTTAGCGCGATGAGAATAAAGGTCTCGACCGAATCCCGAGGCGGTCAGCTTGGATGCTCCAGACCGTGCGCCTCTTTGAACGTGTGCCACTCGTCGTGATCGATGTAGCCGTCCTTGTTGATGTCGATGGCCGAGAACACCCTCGGCTCGGCCTGGGGGAAGTAGGCCTTGAACTCCTCCCAGCTGACGAGGCCGTCCTTCTTGGAATCCATGTTCCCGAAGTGCGCGTTGTACTGCTTCGGGTCCGGCAGAGCGGTATCGTGGTATTTCCCCTTGGATGAACACCCCGCCGTCAGGGCCAGGATCGACACGACCACCATCAAAACAGTCAAGCGTTTCATATCACACTCCTTCAACGAAACAAGATGAAAGCAAAAAAACGGTCTCCGTAAACCGGGTTAGCCCGGGTTAGCCGCCCTGCCGGGGGGCTGCGCGGCTGGAAGCGACACCAGATTACGGACTTCGGCCTCGGGCGTCCTGCCCAGGTGGACCTTGAGGGTTTCCAGCACCAGCACGGATTCCATTTCCTCCCGGGTCATGCGCGCCCACCAGCCGTCGTCCCAGAACGACTCCGGCAGGCCCTTGCGCGCGCCCCCGTTGAGTCGCTCGGTGCGAGCGATCAGGACGCTTCGGTAGGTTTGCATTTTCTCGCGGAGTTGCGCCTCGGTCAGGTTCGAAATCCGCTGGCAAGCGTCTTCGAGGGTCGCCACCGCGGGCAGCCGCGGGGATTCCAGGATCTGCTTGGTGGTCAGCGCGAAGCGCTTCAACCCGCTGTGAATGTGCTCGCTGCGTACCACGTTGAGGCCCGACCAGCCGGCGCGCAGCCATTTGAGATTGGCAACACGCACGCTGGGCAGCGCCGGGGCCGATTCGATGTAGACCGAAACCCCGGTGGATTCGAGCATGTAGGATTTGACCCAGCCCAGGCCGGTGACATCCAACCCCGGCTCCCCCGAGTAGAAATAGTCCCAGTCCTCGTCCTTGCCGAGAATGTAGCCCTTCTTCCCGACGTCGGACGGTCCCGCCTGTTTCGCCAGTGAAATCACGACCCGGCGGTCGCCGCTGCGAAAGAGGATCACGGTCCGAAACAGCGTGTAGCGGTAGTATCCGCCGGTGGACAGGTCCGGGGTGTTTTCAACCGTCTCCATGCCCCGGATGAGCACGGGCGTGCCGTTGGGGTCGAAGAGTTCCCAGATCCGGGGGAAACTCTGCCCGGGTGTTTCGGGTTTTTCCCATGCCGCCGTCCGCAGGGATGCCGGCACGCTGGCCGACCCGTTGATGCGCGGGTTGAAGGTGTACTTGAGCAGGTCGTCCAGAGACATCCGCACGTCCACATCGAAGTAGCTGGAAGAGGCCCCGTCCATGGGCGCGGCGCTGTACACCGCATCTTCGCGTTTGGGGGCATCGACGAAACGCAGCAGGCCGGCAAGCAATTCCGGACGGAAGAGGTTGCGGTTTTCGGGACCCACGAGGCTAGCCAGATGAACCAGACCCGGCGTGGCGTCATCCGGCAGGCGCACCTCTTCCGCGCCGTATCCCGCGCCCGCGGGGGCCAGGGCCGCCGCCATCGCAACCCACAAGAGTATTTTTAAAAGAGAGGTCATGCTGAAAATTCTGCTTTCCGGGGCTGCGCATCGGTTTTCGTTCGATTCCGATCGTCTGAAACCGCAACCCATCCAAAAATATAGGGGACCGTTAAATAAGCATTTTTTCCAGGTGTGGCAAGAAAAATGTGGGGTTTGCCATTCAACCCGGGGAGGATTACCTTTGCGGCTGGTTTTCACGAGACACCTACAACGACGGACGGGGCTCGACCACACCATGTCAGACCAGGTCATACGTATTACCGGCGCACGCCAGCACAATCTCAAAAACCTCAATCTCGACATCCCCCTTAACCGCATCACGGTGGTCACCGGGGTGAGCGGCTCGGGCAAGTCGTCGCTCGCCTTCGACACGCTCTACGCCGAAGGCCAGCGGCGCTACATCGAGACCTTTTCACCCTACGCCCGCCAGTTCATGGACCGCATGGACCGCCCCCAGGTGGACAAGATCGAGGGGATCCCGCCCGCCATCGCCATCGACCGCAAGGACCCGGTGCGCACGTCGCGCTCCACCGTGGGCACCATGACCGAGATCACCGACTACGTGAAGCTGCTCTACGCCCGCCTCGGCCGTCTGCACTGCCGCGGATGCGGCCGGCCGGTGGCACCGGAGACACCCGAGCACGTCTGGCAGCGGCTCCGGGACCTGCCGGAAGGCTCCCCGGTGGTCATCACGTTTCCCTACCCGGTCAACGGTGCCGGCAGTGAGGAGGTACGCGGCACTCTCGTGCCGCTCGGGTACGACCGTCTGTATCAGGACGGCCGGATCGCCCCCCTCGCAGACTGGAGCCCGAAACGCGGTGAAAAGGAAATTGCCGTCGTCGCCGACCGGTTGATTTTCCGGACGACGGAAAAAAAGCGCGTGCTCGATTCAGTGGAACTCGCCTTCCGCTTCAGCGGCGGCCGCCTCGATGTCTGGATGCCGCCGGACGGACACCACGCCTTCAGCAGCCGCCTGGAGTGCGCTTATTGCCAGATCGCCTACAGCGCCCCGCTGCCGAGCCTGTTCTCGTTCAACAGCCCCCTCGGCGCCTGCGACACCTGTCGCGGGTTCGGCCGCACCATCGGCATCGACCTGGGCCTGATCATCCCCGACCGCTCGCTGTCGCTGGCGGACGGCGCCATCAAGCCCTTCGGGGGGAACCACGGCGGCCGCATGGAGTTCGACGACCTGACGGCGTTCTGCCGCCGGCAGAAAATCCCACTGGAGACGCCTTTCCAAAATTTGTCGGCCACCCAGCAGCGGTCCATTATCGCGGGTACCTCTTCCTACTACGGAATCGAGGGCTACTTCCGCTGGCTCGAAACCCGCACCTACAAGATGCACGTGCGCGTCTTGCTCTCCCGCTACCGCAGCTACGACATCTGCCCGAAATGCAACGGCACCCGCTTCAAGGACGACACCCTGCTCTACCGCCTGGACGATCTGACCATCGCCCAGGTCTACGCGCTGAACGTCGGCCACGCCCTCGACTTTTTCGAGCAACTGCCGGTTTCCGAGGCCGACGAGGCGGCACGCATGCTCCGGGACGAGGTCTGCAGCCGGCTCACGTATCTGCGGGATGTGGGCCTCGCCTACCTCACCCTGGACCGGCAATCGCGCACCTTGTCGGGCGGGGAGGTCCAGCGCGTTTCCCTGACCTCCGCCCTCGGCTCCACCCTCGTCAACACGCTCTACGTGCTGGACGAGCCCAGCATCGGTCTGCACCCGCGCGACAACCACCGCCTGGTGCGCATTCTAAAGGGCCTGCGGGACCTCGGCAACACGGTGGTGGTCGTGGAGCACGACCCCGAGATCATCCGTGAGAGCGATTTCATCCTGGACCTCGGGCCCAAGGCCGGCGCCGAGGGCGGCCGGCTGATGTACTTCGGGCCCACTGCCGACGTCAACGGCTCCCTGACCGGCCAGTACCTGCGAGGCGTGCGCCGGATCCCGGCGCCCGAGCACCGGCGAACGCCGAACGGTCCCTGGCTTACCATCCGGGGAGCGGCCGAGAACAACCTCAAAGGCATCGACGTCAGCATCCCCCTGGGACTGCTGGTCTGCCTCACCGGTGTCTCCGGTTCCGGAAAATCCACCCTCGCGGAAGAGATCCTCTTCAAGGCAGCCCGCCGCGCTCTCGGCGACCCTGAAGGACGGCCCGGCCGGCACCGGGGCATCGAGGGCACTGAGCAGATCGACGATGTGGTGCTCGTGGACCAGCGCGCCGTCGGCCGCACGCCCCGGGCCAACCCGCTCACCTACACCAAGGCCTTCGACCCCATCCGCAAGCTGCTGGCGGCAACGGAAGATGCCCGCCGGCGCCACTTCGGCCCGGGTCATTTCTCCTTCAACGTCGCCGGCGGGCGCTGCGAGACCTGCCGGGGCGAGGGGTTCGAAAAAGTGGAGATGCAGTTCCTCTCGGACGTCTATCTCCCCTGCCCGGACTGCAACGGCCGGCGGTTCCGTCCGGAGGTGCTGGAGGTGGCCTTGCGCGGGAAGACCATCACCGACCTCCTCGACCTGACGGTCGACCAGGCGCTGGTGTTCTTCGGTGACGAGAACGCCGTGGTCGCAGCCCTCCGTCCGCTGTCCGAGGGGGGCCTGGGCTACATCCGGCTCGGCCAGCCCATCAACACCCTCTCCGGCGGCGAGGCCCAGCGGCTCAAGCTCTCCCGCTACCTGCGGTCCGACGAGGGCAGCGGGAAGCGCAAGTTGTTCATCTTCGACGAACCCACGACCGGTCTGCACTTCGAGGACATCAAGACCCTGCTCGGCTGCCTGCAGCGCCTGGTCGACGCCGGCCACACGGTGCTCGTGATCGAGCACAACATGGAGGTGGTCAAGAGCGCCGACTGGGTGATCGACCTGGGTCCGGAGGGCGGTGAGGCCGGCGGAGAGGTCGTGGCGACCGGCCCCCCGGAGCAGATCACCGCCGAGAAACGCTCCCACACGGGCCGTTTCCTCAAAGCCTATCTCAACGGAGAGGGCCGTCTTAAGGCAGCGCCCTGTTCCGGCAACCGGGTGGCCGAGCCCGCCGCGGGCTACCACGCCCGGCCGGCGGCGCGCGTGATCGAACTGAAGGGTGCGCGCGAGCACAACCTCCAGGATCTCAGCCTGACCCTGCCCCACAACGAACTCGTCGTGCTGACCGGAGTTTCCGGTTCGGGCAAGTCCACCCTGGCCTTCGACATTCTTTTCGCCGAAGGCCAGCGCCGCTACCTGGAGAGCCTGGCACCCTACGTCCGGCAGTACATGAAGGTCCTGGAGCGGCCGGACGTGGACCTCGTGACCGGGCTGGCGCCGACGGTGGCCATCGAGCAGCGCATCAGCCATGCCAGCCGGCGCTCCACCGTGGCCACCCTGACCGAAACCTACCACTTCCTGCGGCTGCTCTACAGCAAGCTCGGCACTCCGCACTGCCCGGGCTGCGACCGGCCGCTCACCGCCCAGACCCAGGCCGCCATCGTGGAGCAGGTCCGGGCCCGGTATGGGCGGCGCCCGGCCAAGGTGCTGGCCCTCAAGGTGCTGGGTCGCAAGGGCTTCCACAAAGAGGTCCTGGAGCGCGCTGTAAAGAAGGGCTTCACCGAGGCGCGCATCGACGGCACGCTCACCCGGCTATCCCCGGGCATGGCCTTGAGCCGCTACCACGAGCACACCATCGAACTCGTCACCGGCAAGCTGCCGGTCAGGGACGTGGGCGCCTTCATCGCCCGCAGCCTGGACGAGGGCGGCGGGCACATCAGCGTCATCGACGGCCGTGGCCGCGAGGAGATCTTCAGTCTGCACGGCATCTGCCCCGCCTGCGGCATCGGGCTGGAGCCACTGGACCCGCGGCTATTTTCCTTCAACAGCAAGCAGGGCGCCTGCCCGGCGTGCAACGGGCTTGGGGTGACGATCGCCGACGAGGAGAGCGAAGCGGCAGCGGAGTCTCCGGTGTGCCGCACCTGCGGCGGCAGCCGCCTCAAGCCCCAGGCCCTGGCGGTCAAGATCGGCGATCGTTCCATCTGGGACCTGGTGCAACGGCCCGCCGGCGAAGTGCAGCATCTTGTCCGCGGCCTGAAGTTTCCGCTTTACCAGAAACCCGTGGCCGATCCCGTGGTCTCCGAGATCCTGACCCGGCTCGCCCTCCTGAACCAGTTGGGGCTCGGCTACCTGGCGCTCGGGCGCAGCGGCAACACGCTTTCCGGCGGCGAGGCCCAGCGCGTACGCCTGGCCGCCCAGCTGGGCTCCAACCTCACCGGGGTGTGCTACATCCTGGACGAACCCACCATCGGCCTGCACCCCCGGGACAACCACGTGCTGGTCGACGCCCTGAAAACCTTGCGGGATCGCGGCAACACCATCATCGTCGTCGAGCACGACGAGGAGACCATCCGGGCGGCCGACACCATCATCGACCTCGGCCCCGGCGCCGGCCGCGACGGCGGGAAGGTGGTGGCCGCGGGCGCGCTCGCGGATATCCGGCGCGCGCCGCTGTCGGTGACCGGCGCCCTGATCGGCGGTCACAGCCGCCGCGTCACCTCGCGGCTGCGGCCCTGGCGGGGCGAGCCCGCCATCCGCGTGAAGGGGGCCACCGCCAACAACCTCAGGGGAATCGACGTGGACTTCCCCCTGGGCAGACTCATCGCCGTGACCGGTGTTTCCGGATCGGGCAAATCCACCCTGCTCAAGGAGACCCTCTACAAAGGGCTGAAAAACCGGCTGCTCCACCGCAAGGACCCGGCCGGGGCCTGCCGCGACATCGCCGGCTGGAAGGCGGTCACGCGCGTGCTCGAGGTGGACCACAGCCCCATCGGCCGCACGCCGCGTTCGGTGCCGGCCTCCTACATCGGTTTCCTGGACGACATCCGTCGCCTGTTCGCCGCGACCCCCTCCGCCCGGGCCCGCGGCTTCAGCCCCGGCCGGTTTTCCTTCAACGTGTCCGGCGGCCGCTGCGAGGCCTGCCTGGGCCAGGGCCGTCCCAAGGTGGAGATGAGCTTTCTGCCGGATGTCTATGTCCCCTGCGAGGTTTGCGGCGGAGGGCGCTTCAACCCCGAGACCCTGGAGGTGCTCTACAAGGGCAAGACCATCGCCGAGGTGCTGGAAATGACCTTTGCCGAGGCGGTGGTGTTCTTCAACGCCATCCCGCTCATCCGCAAGGCCGTCCAGTTCGTGTGCGAGGTGGGGCTGGGATACCTCGCCCTGGGCCAGCCGAGCCCCACGCTTTCCGGCGGCGAAGCCCAGCGCATCAAGCTGGCCGAGCAGCTGGCTCGGCCCTCGAACGGCCACACGCTCTACATCCTGGACGAACCCACGACCGGGCTGCACCTGGCCGATGTACGGCGCCTGATCGACGTGCTCCAGGCGCTGGTAGCGGCCGGCCACACGGTCGCCGTCATCGAGCACAACCTGGAGATCATCAAGGAGGCCGACCTCATCATCGACCTGGGGCCCGAGGGCGGGGCGGGCGGCGGGCAACTGGTCGCGGCCGGCTCCCCGAAGGAGCTGCTGAAATTCACACGGGTCTCCCATACGGCAACGTTTCTGAAGGGCTACTTGGAAAACAGCAACGTGTAACGCGCAGAAAGGATAGCACCGATGAGATCCCTCACGATGGCCGTTGTGCAGTTCTCCCCCCGCTTCGGGCACAAGGAGGAAAACCTCCACCGGATGACAGTTCCGTCATCTATGATTGGAACGGCCGGACCCTGCGGCAGGCCGACCCTCACGGGGACACCGTCATCGTTGCCGAAATCCACTCGGCCGAGACCCGGGACAAATCCTTCAATCCGCTCAATGACGTGCTGTGTGACCGCCGGCCGGAATTCTAGGCACCATTGACCGCGAACCGTTTGACAGAATGAGTTTCCGTATGTATAGTCGTTCATATTCGTATTCACGCCTGTAGTCTTCCCACTTTTTGCCACACCGGGATATACGATTTAAGAACCCGCCCCGGGGCTGACCCCGCATCAGCCGAACCCCTATCGACGTTTTATCGTCACCTTATTTTCACCGGCCTCATTTTCCAGAAAATTTTCGGGTTAACGCCCACAACCTGCAGGGGAGAAAAATCATGCGCCAGAAATTCACGATTTCACAGGATGGTGCCAACAAGAGGCTCAAGATCAGTGAGTATGCCGCCATCGGCCGCAAAAACCGAAACGCCGCGCCGGCGGTGCAGCGGGAGGAAAAGTTTTCCCTGCTGTGCGAAGAGACCTATGCCGACGCGGTCATTTTGAGGTCTATCGCCAGTGGCATCGGCGCCCTGGTGGTGGAGTTGCGCACCGCCAACCTGTTCCCCATCGAGCGCTACGCCGTCAAGATCGCCGAGTCCGTCGTGGCATTCTACGATTCCGACCCAAAAGTTGCCGTGGAACTGCTTTTCGACGATGCCGACCTGTTGCCCCAGAAGGAGGCGCTTTTTGAAAACGCCTGAATATGAATTGACATGACGAGAATATTCATGTAGTCTGCGTTTTATTCAGCGGTTGAAGATTCCCTTTTTGTAATTAAAAATCCTGTAAGTTTTGAAGCAGAAGCCCATGGGATTTTACACCAAATCCCATGGGCTTTTTTGTTATCTGGAGGACTAATCGTGCAGAACGCATAAAACGAAGTGAAAGATGAGCAGCGTTATTTTTTCAACACCAACAAACCAACCTCAACAAATATAGATAAAGGATTCCATACAGATGAGTTTCGAGAGATTCAATTTAGATCCGAAAATAATGAGCGGGGTGCGTGCGCTCGGCTACACATCGCCGACGCCGATCCAACTGGATTCGATTCCGCCCATCATGGAAGGCAACGATGTCATGGGCCTCGCCCAGACCGGGACGGGAAAAACCGCCGCCTTCGTGTTGCCGATTCTGCAGCGCCTCCTGCCGGGACCCCGCGGGCGTGTCCGGGCCCTGGTCATCGCCCCCACCCGCGAACTGACGGAGCAGACCAATAAGGCCGTCGGCCAGCTGGGGCGCAAAACCGGACTGGCCTGCGTCAGCGTTTATGGCGGCGTCAGCATGCAAACCCAGGTCAATGCCCTGCGCCGCGGCGCCGATATCGTCTGCGCCTGCCCCGGCCGCCTGCTGGATCATGTCCGGCGGGGAACGATCAACCTGTCCAAGGTCGAAGTGCTGGTGCTGGATGAGGCCGACCACATGTTCGACATGGGGTTTCTGCCGGACATTCGGGCCATATTGAAGCACCTGCCGGCCGGCCGCCAGACCCTTTTGTTCTCGGCCACGATGCCGGCGGAGATCAACACCCTGGCCCGGGACATCCTGCACGCGCCCGTCCGGGTGCAGATCGGCCACACGGCCCCGGCCGCGACGGTCTCCCACACGTTTTACCCGGTGGAGATGACGTCCAAAACCGCGCTGCTGCAGACCATTTTGGACACCACCGAAACCGGGCTGGTGCTCGTGTTCACGCGCACCAAACAGCGTTCGAAGCGGGTGGCGCAGCACCTCGAGGCATCGGGGTATAATGCGGCCGCCCTCCATGGCAACCTGTCCCAGAGCAATCGACAGAAGGCGATTCAGGGCTTTCGCGACGGCCGCTTCAAAATCCTGGTGGCAACGGACATCGCCGCCCGCGGCATCGATGTCTGCGGGGTCTCGCATGTGATCAATTATGACATTCCCGCAACCGCCGATGCCTACACCCACCGCATCGGCCGCACCGGCCGCGCCTGTGCAACCGGGGACGCGATCACGTTTGTCAGCGGTGAAGACCGGGGCCTCGTGGGCCAGATTGCACGGATTCTCGGCAGCAAACTGAAATACGGCGCCGCCAAGGGGTTTGGCGGCACTCCGGCTCCCGGGCGTCCCGCAGCCACCGACCGGCATGCGGGCCTGCGCGCCGCCGTGCCTCCCGTTCCGACGTCCCCGCCGCGTTCGCGCCCGGCGGCTTCCCGATACCGACCCATGGGCGTCTCGCACCGGCGCCCGTTTCAGCGGGCAGCAAAAGCCGTTTGATTACGACCGCCCGCGACCTCAGGCGGCTGCAGGCAATAACATTTTGACAAATCGATCCAGAAACCTTAGGGTGGTTCTAAAACAATATGAAAGCCGCTCTTTTGTGCATTTCTCCGGAATTTGTTTTGGGAGACACGCAGGGTGATTCCAGCGGGTCTCCCTCCCAAATGACCTCCTGAGCTTTTGCACAAGGCATCTCGAAAGGAGAGATTTCATGGCAGAAGGTCGTATCAAATGGTACAACCCGAAAAAGGGTTATGGGTTCATCACCTCGGAAGAAATCGGCGAAATTTTCGTACACAACTCCGGCATCAAAGAGTTTGGTTTTTTCGGGTTTCAGGAAGATGACAAGGTCACTTTTGAAATCAGGGAAACCCAGCGAGGCAAACAGGCCGTCAACGTCAAGCCGCTCAAATCCTATTGAAGCGTTGCGAAGTCGGACAATCCCTTCCGGTTTTTTTTGAACCACCCGAATTCCTGCCCCGCAGGCCTGAAAGCGCCGGTGATGCCCATACCGGCGCTTTCCGTTTATTCCGCCATGCCGCCGCCAACCCTGCCCGGCTTGCCTTGGCCATCTGTTTAAGCTAAGTTTGTTTAGAAGTGGATAACCCCGTCTGCCCCCCGATGGCGGCGTTACAGGCCCTCTCGGAATGCTCACATACTGGCGTGCATGCTGCGCTTCCGAATCGGTCTGCGCCTTGCCCTCAGGTGTGATCCGAGGTTTTGCAACCACTTCTCGCTCACTGTTGAACACAAGCGCCAGGAGCCTGCCATGGCCAAACGACTGGAACTCCACCCTTCCGAATTGCGCCGGGCCTGCGACCCTTCCGAGTTCGCCTTCAGGGACACCTCCGCGCTGGAGCCTCTCGACGTGGTCATCGGCCAGGAACGCGCCGTGCAGGCGATCGAATTCGGCCTGAACATGAAAAGCCCCGGCTACAACATATTCGTCACCGGGGCGGAGGGTACCGGCAAATCCACGATCGTCCGGGACCTCGCCGCGAAACACGCCAAAACCCAGCCCGTTCCGGACGACTGGTGCCTGGTGAACAATTTCAAGGACGAGTTCCGCCCACAGGCGATCGCACTGCCCCCGGGGCGCGGGATTTCGTTCGCCAAGAAGATCAACCGCCTGGTCAACGACCTGAAAAAAGAGCTCCCCAAGGCTTTCGGGCACGAGACCTACCTCACGAAATTCTCCGGGATCAAGGCCCGGTTCACCACCCGGCAGAACAATATCTTCCAGAAAATCGAACGCTTTGCGGCTAAACGCAGCCTTCACATCGACTCCTCTCAGAAGGACTTCCCGGTGGTGCCGATCGTCGACGGCAAGATTCTTTCCGCCGACGACTATCCGAAGCTTCCCGCCGGCCAGAAGGCGCAGATCGATGAGAACGTCCGCCAGATGCAGGCCGAGATCGAGCGGTCCGGCCGCAAGATCGAAAAACTCAACCAGCAACTCCACGCCGACATCGAGCGGTTGATGAACGATGCGGCCCGGGAACTCGTCGACCGGCGCCTCGGCCCTCTTCGCCAGGATTTCAAGGGCCGGCCCGACGTGCTCGGCCACCTCGCCGCCCTGCAGGCGGACATCGTCGAGAACTTCAACCTCTTCATCCCGGTCGACAAGGACGAAGCGGGCACGCCGGCGGAATGGCTGCCGCCCCCGAGGCCGCCCTTCCAGAAGTATCAGGTCAACGTGCTGGTGCACCGCGACCTGATGAAGGGGGCACCCATCATTTTCGAAACCAACCCGACCTACTCCAACGTCTTCGGCCGCATCGAAAAGCGGGCCTACATGAGCATGGTCGGCACCGATTTCACACTGGTGGCGGCCGGCTCGCTCCTCGCCGCCAACGGCGGCACCCTGATCATGGAGATCGAGTCGCTCCTGATGCACCCCCATGTGTGGGAGGCCCTCAAGCGCGCGCTCCAAACCAAAAGCCTGTCGATCGAAGACATGCCCGATGAGTCCGGAGCGGGCACGACCTCCCTACGTCCCCAACCGATTCCGCTGGAGGTCAAGGTCATTCTGCTGGGAAGCTATGACGCCTTCGAGTTTCTCCAGAACTATGACCCCAAGTTCAACAAGATCTTCAAGGTGCGGGCCGATTTCGATCAGGAGGTGGAGCGCACGCCCGAGACGACCCAGCTCTACGCACAATTCATCGCCCGCGTCTGCCGCGAGGAGAAGCTCCTGCCGTTCACCCGCCGGGGGGTCGCCGCCATCGTCGAGTTCGGGGAGAAATACGTCTCCGACCAGAACAAGCTCTCCATCCGCTTCGGCCCCCTGCTGGGCGTACTGAAGGAAGCTGACTACTGGGCGCGCCGCCAGCGGGCCCGCGTCGTGTCCGAAAAACACGTGATCCGGGCCTTTCAGGAACACCGCTTCCGCTACAACCTCTACGAGCAGAAGATCCACGAGTCCTACCGCGACGGCACCATTCTGATCGATGTCGCACGCGCCGTGGTCGGCCAGATCAACGGGCTGGCGGTCTACCAGATCGGCGACTTCTCCTTCGGACGCCCGGTGCGCATCACGGCCCAGACGTTCATGGGAAAGTCGGGGGTCATCAACGTCGAGCGCGAGGCGGATATGAGCGGCCGCACCCACGACAAGGGGGTGTTGATCCTCTCGGGCTACCTCGGAGGCGTCTTTGCTCAGCACCACCCGCTCAGCCTGGCCATCAGCATCACCTTCGAACAGAGCTACAGCGACATCGACGGCGACAGCGCCTCCTCCACCGAGCTCTACGCCATCATCTCCAGCCTGGCGGACGTTCCCATCCGGCAGGGCATCGCGGTCACCGGCTCGGTAAATCAGAGGGGTCACATCCAGGCCATCGGCAGCGTCAACCAGAAGGTTGAAGGATTTTTCGAAGTCTGCCGCGAGAAGGGCTTGACGGGCGAGCAGGGAGTGATCATACCTTTCTCCAACGTCCAGAACCTGATGCTGCGCAAGGACGTGATCGATGCCGTGAGAAAAAAGCAGTTCCATGTCTACCGGGTATCGACGGTGGAAGAAGGCATCGAGATCCTGACAGGAGTGAAGGCGGGCAGGCCGGACTCCCAAAATGGGTACGCCCCCGGAACCGTGTTTGGAGAAGTTCAGAAAAAATTGAGAACATACATCGACCGCGCCCGCCGGGCGAAAAAGGAACTCGACGGGGAAGCGGAATAGCAGCGGAGAAAATACCATGCAGACCGATATGGGGAAAGTCATTGAACGCATCGGCGAAGATTTTAAAAATGACCTTCTCGCAACTTCCAGGTTTTATCGTGAAGTCAGCATCGACCAGCTATCCGAACGCCTCGGCTTGACGAAGCTCAAGGGACGCTACCGGAACGTTTTTGCCATCGTGCCTTTGAAGCAGCCCGTGGAAGGCATGAAAGTGCGCATTGACGGCCGCACCTTTGTAAACTACGCTCAGTTTGAATCCGGGGTGGCGGTCCCGGGGTATGTGGCCGAACATGCCGGGCTCCCCTGCAAGCCCTTCGTGCCCAACGACAGCATGATTTTGAACTTTTCCTGACAATGCAGCGGATTGCAGCCGCTTCATTCAAGGGAAGGCAAGCCGGCCATTGCGCCGTGATGCATGAAACCAACACGCTGCTTCAATGTGGAGGCCCTGAACTCGGAAAGCCCTGACGCCCGAAGTGGTCTGGCTCAGCGGCTGAGAGCATTCAAACCTCCGAGCTCGCAACGGCGGCGGTCAGCCGGCGAAAGAAATCTGAACATTCTGCATCTGCTCTCCCAGCAGCCGGGGAAAACCGGCAGCGGGGTTACGCTGCTCGCCTTGGTCCGTCTCGGGGCCCAGGCGGGATGGCGGCAACGCGCCGTGATCGGCTTGCCCGGGAAGGAGCCGCTGCCGAACATCCATCCGCTGGCGCCGACCGAGATTGTCCCCGTGCGCTTTGACCGGCCGCCGGTCCCCTTTGCCATTGCCGGCATGAGCGACACCATGCCCTATGCTTCAACCCGGTTCTCCCGCTTTGCTCCGAACATGCTCGAAGGCTACCTGCAGGCCTTCGCAGCCGCGTTGGCGGCCGCCACCCGGGGTTTCCAACCGGACCTCATCCAGTCCAACCACCTCTGGCTGCTGACCGCCCTGACGCGCGTTCTCTTCCCGCAGACGCCCATCTGCGTTTACAGCCACGGCACCGAGCTGCGCCAGCTGGAAAATGCCGCACACCTCGCCCCGTTCGTCGTGCCGGCCTGCTCGGACGTGGACCGGGTCCTTGCCCTGCATGCGGACAACCTGGACCGCATCATGCAGGCCTACGGCATCCCCGCGGCGCGCATCCGCATCGTGGGGGCGGGATTTCGGGAAGACGTATTCAAGCCCGATGCAAGCTGCGCGGGGTCCTCCGACCGCGAGGAACTGCGAATCGTATACGCCGGCAAAATCAGCGCTCCGAAAGGAGTCCCGTGGCTGATCGAAGCCATGCACCGGGTGAAGCCGCCCGTGAACCGGCGGGTGCTGCTTCTGCTGGCGGGCTCGGCCGGGGATGCCGAGGGCGAAAACATTCGCCGACAGGCCGTCGGCCTGGACAACGTGGTCTTCCTCGGAGCATTGCCGCAGGAAAAACTTGCCACGGTGCTGCAGAGAGCCGATGTCTTCGTGCTGCCGTCTTTTTTCGAAGGACTGCCCCTGGTGGTAATCGAGTCGCTCGCCTGCGGCTGCCGGGTGGTGATGACGGACCTCCCCGGCGTGGATGCGTGGATGCCTGCAGGCCTCTGCGCGGAAGGTCTGGTGGAACGCGTGCCGCTTCCCCGGCTCACCGGCCCGGACACGCCCGCGGCCGAAGACCTGCCCGCCTTTGTCGAACGACTCGCCAAAGCCCTCAGCCGTCAACTCGCGCGCAGCCTTGAATGCGGCCGCGCAGCGAAGGCGGACTGCCGCCTGGGGCAGCTCTCCTGGTCCGGGGTTTTTGAAAAAGTTCAGGCGGCGTACCGGGAGCTTGTTTGAGTTCGATCCGCCATAGGGTTCAGGGACCGGCCGCATGAGCGCCTCCGACGAAGCCGACATCCGGCGATCATCCCGGCATCGATCCGGCATCGCCGCACGCTTTCCTCGGATCGTGCGCTGGCACACCGACAAATCCCCTGCCGATGCGGATCGCATAGAGGCCATCACGGCCCTGCTTCAGGATAATCCCCCAACGGCATGAGAACGCCTTTGGTTCGGGCACTTGATATTTCACAGCACTCACAGTAGAAATGCCGGCGTCGACCTCAAAACCGGCCGGCGCTTTCGGATCGATGACGTTCAGGCGGATCTTCAAAAAAAACAGCTGACAGGAAAAACCATGAAACGCATGCGGATCAAGAACCTGTTGAACAGCGAAGCCGCGGCCGACCGAATCCGGGTCAGCGGCTGGGTGCGGACCCGCCGCGATGCCAAGGGGTTCTCGTTTCTCGAAGTGAACGACGGCTCCTGCCTCAAGAACCTGCAGGTGATCGTGGACGAGGCGGCCCCGGCGTTCAGTCAGCTCAAGGACGTGGCTACCGGCGCGGCCGTGGAGATCGAGGGGGCCCTGGTGGAATCCCCCGGCAAGGGGCAGCGGTGGGAGGTCAAGGCCGGCAACATGCGGCTTCTCGGCCGCGCCGACCCGGAGACTTTTCCGCTGCAGAAGAAGCGCCACACCGACGAGTTCCTGCGCACGATCGCCCACCTGCGGCCGCGAACCAACAAATACGGGGCGCTTTTCCGCATCCGCTCGGAGGCCGCCTTCGCCGTGCACCATTTCTTCCGGGACAAGGGGTTTTTCCATCTTCACACTCCGATCCTCACCGGTTCCGACTGCGAAGGCGCCGGCGAAATGTTCCGGGTGTCCACCCTGCCCCTCTGCCCGCAGCCCTCCCCGCCGGGGGAGAGCCCTTTCGCCGGGGATTTCTTCGGCAAGGAGGCCAGCCTCACGGTTTCCGGCCAGCTCGAGGCTGAGCTGTTCGCCTGCGCGCTGGGCAACGTCTACACTTTCGGGCCCACGTTTCGTGCCGAAAATTCCAACACCCCCCGGCACGCCGCGGAGTTCTGGATGATCGAGCCGGAGATGGCCTTTGCCGACATCGTCGACGACATGGACCTGGGGGAGGAACTGGTCAAGGCGATGACCCGGCATGTGATGGAGAATTGCCGCGAGGACCTCGAGCTGTTCGCCAAGTTCGTCGACAAGAGCCTTCTCACGTCCCTCGAGACCATCGTGACCGAGGCCTACGTGAGGCTTTCCTATGCCGACGCCGTGGACATATTGAAGTCCTGCAGCCGGCCGTTCGAGTTCCCGGTGCACTTCGGGGCCGACCTGCAGACCGAGCACGAGCGCTTCCTGTGCGAAGAGCACTTCAAAAAACCGGTGGTCGTCTACGACTACCCCAGGGAGATCAAGGCATTTTACATGCGGCTGAACGACGACGGCAAGACCGTGGCGGCCATGGATCTGCTTGTGCCCCGCGTCGGCGAACTCATCGGCGGCAGCCAGCGCGAGGAGCGCTACGACGTGCTCGAACGCCGCATCGTCGAAGCCGGGATGAAACTGGACAATTACTGGTGGTACCTGGACACCCGCCGCTACGGCTCGGTGCCCCACGCCGGGTTCGGCCTGGGGTTCGAGCGTTTTCTGATGATGGTGACAGGGGTGACCAATATCCGCGATGTGATCCCTTTTCCGCGCACACCCAGGCATTTAGAATTTTGACGGCATGGATTAGGTATGGAAAAAAAGAAGTTGTTTGGTAACACCCTGAAGGAGCAGTACCTTGCCAGCGCCCGGGACCGGCGGCACAACTTCCTGCTGTCCGGTGGCGCCATGCGCGGGGTCATCCTGAACGGTACCCGGATGGTCAACGAAATGCGGTCCAACCATGAACTGGGGATTCTGGAAACGCTGGTGCTGGGCCGGGCCTACCTGGGGGCGGCCCTCATGGCCGCCGACTTGAAGGGCAACGACCGCATCGCGGTCCGGGTCGAATGCTCGGGGCCGATCCAGGGCCTGAACGTGGAGGCGAACGCCTTCGCGGAGGTGCGCGGATACCTCAAGCGGGTTCCCATTCCCATCGACAACCCCATGCAGGACTTCAACCTGTCGCCCTTCTTCGGTGCCGGATTTCTCTCCGTAACGAAATTTCTCGAAGATGCCAAGCAGCCGTTCACCGGGCAGGTAGAGCTGGCCTACGGCAACATCGCCCAGGACCTGGCCTATTACTACCTGACCTCGGAGCAAATCCACACGGCCTTCAACCTCAGCATCAAGTTCGACCGGCACGGCGATGTAACGGGGGCGGGCGGAATTTTTTTGCAGGCCATGCCGCAGGCCGACGACCGCCTCGCCGCGGAATTGGAAGAGCGCATCCTGAAATTCCCGTCGCTGGGGGATGTGTTCACGGCGAACCCGGATGCGGAAACGGTGGTGCAGGAGGTCTTCGGTCAGTACGAGCCCCGGTTCATAGCAACCCGCCGGGTCGAATTCATGTGCCACTGCAACCGGGATCGCCTGCGCCGCATGCTCCTCCTGCTGCCGATCGATGACCTCACGGATTTACGCGACAACGGGCCCGTCCCGCTCGAAATGCCCTGCCGCAACTGCAACACGCCTTATTCGTTCAGCCGAGAGGAAATCCAGGAGATATGCGGGATCCGCTATCCGAGCAGCTAGCGTTTGCGCGTTGAGAGCGTCCATCGCGTTGGTCGCGTTGAAAAACAATCGCCCGGCATGCTTCCGTTTCGGCAAAACGCGCCAACGCGATAACCGCGAAGAACGGCCCTTTTTAACGCTTCTTCATTTCTTTTCCGCCTTCGGCGGTATCCCCTGCTTTTTCAACTGCTGGATCATTTGATCCACGGACATGCCGCCCGGAAAGGCCGCCACGGGGTTGATGTCGAGCAACCCCTCCCAGGCGCGGATGG
>DATITS010000319.1:0-4950 GCA_035467535.1 Desulfobacterales bacterium | reverse complement strand
AAAATTCTCTTCACCACGGACCTCTCGAACCAGACGCGGCATGCGTTCAATTTCGCCGTCGGCCTGGCCAGCCAATACGGCGCCAGCCTGACAATCCTCTATGTGATGGAGGATCTCTCCCCGACCCAGAGCGCCAACCTGCAAGGGTTCATCGGCGACGAGCGCTGGGAGGAGCTTCGGCAATCCCACGAGCAGGAGATCCGGCAGATCCTGATCGGCAAGAAGCGCGAGGGCAGCATGATCCAGCAGAGCTTGGGAGAGATGTTGACCGCAACGCAGGCCGGCCTGCCCGAGAAGAAGGTGCCTGCAACCGAGATCGTGGTCACCCAGGGCGACACCGTCGACTGCATCGTACAGGAGGCGCACGCCCGCCAGGCGGACATGATCGTCATGGGCTACCATCCGCGGGGGCGGCTGGAGGAGACGATCATCGGCAGCGTCAGCCGCAGCGTGCTGCGCCGCACCGACGTGCCCGTGCTGCTGGTGCGGCTGCCGGAGCATGCGGCATAGCCTTTTTCGGCCCGGGCCGCCGCAAACACACAACCGAATAAATGCGAAAGGCCGTGGGGGGGCAACCCCTCCCACGGCCTTTCGCGTCGTTAAAATCATCCCCTTGCCGCGTTGTTTCCCATGCCACCACCGGAAGATAAAGACGTTTTGCAGCCCTTTCAGATCCCTATTGATTTTCAGGTCGACATAAATTAGCAAGTACCACTTGGCCCGAAAATATGAGACCGATCCAGATCTGCCCGGCCACCATCCCTGACCCAAGGAGCGATTATGCCCAGAAGGAATGACATCCACAAAGTGTTGATCATCGGCTCAGGCCCTATCGTGATCGGCCAGGCCTGCGAGTTCGACTACTCGGGAACGCAGGCCTGCAAGGCCCTGCGGGCACTCGGGTACGAGATCGTGCTGGTCAACTCCAACCCGGCCACCATCATGACCGACCCCGGCATGGCGGACGCCACTTACATCGAGCCTCTCAACCTGAACGTTCTGACGGAGATCATCGCCGCCGAGCGGCCGGATGCCCTGCTGCCGAACCTGGGCGGTCAAACGGGGCTGAACCTCTCCTCTGAGCTGCACCGCACCGGCGTGCTCGACCGATACGGCGTCAAGGTGATCGGCGTCAACGTGGACGCCATCCAGCGCGGGGAGGACCGCATCGCCTTCAAGGAAACCATGAACCGGCTCGGCATCGACATGCCGGCCAGCCGGGCCGTCACCAGCGTTGAGGAGGCCGAGCGCGTGGCAGCCGAACTTGGATACCCCGTGGTGATCCGGCCCGCCTACACCATGGGCGGCACCGGCGGCGGCCTAGTCGGTAACGCCGAAGAGCTCAGAATCGTCGCCAACCGCGGGCTTGCCGCCAGCCTGATCCACCAGATACTGGTCGAGGAATCGGTGCTGGGCTGGGAGGAGCTTGAGCTGGAAGTCGTCCGCGATGCCAGGAACCGGATGATCACCGTCTGCTTCATCGAAAACGTGGACGCCATGGGGGTCCACACCGGGGACAGCTACTGCACCGCCCCGATGCTCACCATCGACCCCGCGCTGCAGAAGCGCTTGCAGGACTACTCTTACGCCATCGTGGAGGCCATCGAAGTCATCGGCGGCACCAACGTTCAGTTCGCCCACGACCCCCGGACCGGGCGTGTCGTCGTGATCGAGATCAACCCGCGCACCTCGCGCTCCTCGGCGCTGGCTTCGAAGGCCACCGGCTTCCCCATCGCAAGGGTCTCCTCCCTTCTGGCCGGGGGGCTCACCCTGGACGAGATCCCCTACTGGCGCGACGGCACCCTCGAGAAATACACGCCATCCGGCGACTACGTCGTGGTCAAGTTCGCACGCTGGGCGTTCGAGAAGTTCAAGGGCATCGAAGACCGTCTCGGCACCCAGATGCGGGCGGTGGGCGAGGTGATGAGCATCGGCAAGAACTACAAGGAAGCCCTGCAGAAGGCCATCCGCAGCCTGGAGATCGGCCGCTACGGCCTGGGGTTTGCCCGGAACTTCCACGAGCTGCCGCTGGACACCCTTTTGGCGAGGCTGGCCTATCCCACGAGCGAGCGGCAGTTCATCATGTACGAAGCCCTGCGCAAGGGGGCCGACATCCAAAAACTCCACGAGCTTACCCACATCAAGCCCTGGTTCATCCGGCAGATGAAGGAGCTCGTTGAACTGGAGGAGCTGATCATTGCCTGCCGCGGCCGGGAGCTCTCCGAGCAGCTGTTGGCAAGCGCCAAGAAAGACGGGTTCTCCGACCGCTACCTGGCGCAGCTGCTGGCTCTGCCGGAATCGGATATCCGCGAGCACCGCAAACGCCTGGGGGTGGTGCAGGCCTGGGAGCCCGTGCCGGTCAGCGGGGTGGAGAACGCCGCCTACTACTTCTCCACCTACAATGCGGCGGACCGTGTGCCCGTCAGCGACCGCAAAAAGATCATGGTAGTGGGCGGCGGCCCCAACCGGATCGGCCAGGGCATCGAGTTCGATTATTGCTGCGTGCACGCGGCCATGGCCATCCGCGAGGCCGGCTTCGAATCCATCATGGTCAACTGCAACCCGGAGACGGTGTCCACCGACTACGACACCTCCGACAAGCTTTACTTCGAGCCGCTGACCGTCGAGGATGTGCTCAGCATCTACGAAAAGGAGAAGCCCGAGGGGGTGATCGTGCAGTTCGGCGGCCAGACGCCGCTCAACATCGCCCGCGAGCTGGCCGCGGCCGGGGTGCGGATCCTGGGTACGACGCCGGACACCATCGACCTGGCCGAGGACCGGGACCGCTTCCAGAAGATCATGCAAGCCCTCGGCATCCCCATGCCCGAGTCGGGCATGGCCAGCAGCTGGACCCAGGCGCGCGACATCGCCGCACGGATCGGCTACCCGCTCATGGTGCGCCCCTCCTACGTTCTCGGAGGCCGGGGCCTGGAGGTGGTGCACGACCTCGGCATGCTCGAACGCTACCTGAACGCAGCGGTGGAGCTCTCGCCCGAGCGGCCGGTGTTGATCGACAAGTTCCTGGACAATGCCATTGAGGCCGAGGCCGACGCTATCGCCGACGGCCGCGACGCCTTCGTGCCGGCGGTGATGGAGCACATCGAGCTTGCCGGCATCCACTCCGGGGACTCAGCCTGCGTGATCCCGCCGATCAGTCTCGCCCCCAAGCACATCGACACCATCCGGGAATACACCCGCCGCATCGCAACCGAGCTGAAGGTGGTGGGCCTGATGAACATGCAGTACGCCGTCTACGAAAACACCGTCTACGTGCTGGAGGCCAACCCGCGCGCCTCGCGCACTGTGCCGATCGTCTCCAAAGTCTGCGGGCTCTCCATGGCCCGGCTGGCGACACAGGCGATCCTGGGGAAAAGCGTCGCCGAACTGGGGCTGCAGGATCGCCGGGTCCCCCACTACGGGGTCAAGGAGTCGGTCTTCCCGTTCAACATGTTCCCTGAGGTGGACCCCGTCCTCGGCCCCGAGATGCGTTCCACCGGCGAAGTCCTGGGGCTGTCCTACTCCTTCGGCCGGGCCTTTTTCAAAGCCCAGGAAGCCACCCAGACGATCCTGCCGCTCGCGGGCACCGTGCTGTTCACCATTGCCGACCGCGACAAGAACGCCGCCATCGAGCCCGCCCGGCGCTTCCGCGAACTGGGCTTCAGCATCATGGCCACCGAAGGCACCCACCGTTTTTTCCAGGAGAAAGGCATCGACACCACCCCCGTCTCCAAGCTCGGAGTGGGCCGACCCAACCTGGTGGACGCCATCAAGAGCGGCCAGATCCATTTGCTGGTCAATACCCCGAGCGGACGCAAGGGTTCAGCCGACAGCTCGGACATCCGCCGCGCGGCCATCAAGCACAAGATCCCCTACATCACCACCACGACGGCGGCCATTGCGGCCGCCAAGGGCATCGCGGCCCGCCGGGAGGGGGCCCCCAAGGTGCGATCCCTGCAGCAGTATCATGCGGATATAAGATGAAACAGAGGTGCGGGGCGCAAGGTCCATGGTGCAAGGACAGAATGAAATGATGAAGGTCCATTGACCTTGCACCCTGCGCCGTGAACCGTTGGTCTTTCCTTATCCTGACCGTCTCAACAACGAGGAGACCCCATGGGCGGCATTTTCGGCATCGTATCGAAGGAAGACTGTGTTTCCGACCTGTTCTACGGCACGGACTATCACTCGCATCTCGGCACGCGCTACGGCGGCATGGCGGTGCGCAATGGCGAAGGCATCGAGCGCTCCATCCACAACATCGAAAGCAGTTACTTCCGCACCAAGTTCGAGCCCGAGTTGGCAGGGTTCCACGGGGACAAAGGCATCGGGGTCATCAGCGACACCGACCCGCAGCCGCTCTTCATGGGCTCGCACCTCGGCACCTTCGGCATCGTCACCGTGGGCAAGATCAACAACATCGACGCCCTGGTGCAGCGCGCCTTCGACCGGCGGCGCTATTTCTCGGACACCACCGGCGGTTCCATCAACCCCACCGAGGTGATGGCAACCCTCATCTGTGAGCAGGAGAATTTCGAAGACGGCATCCGCAACGCCCAGGAGGCCGTCCAGGGGTCCTGCTCGCTGCTGGTGCTGACCGAGAAAGGAATCTATGCGGCGCGGGACCGGCTGGGCCGCACGCCGCTCGCCATCGGCCGGCGCAACGGCGCCCTGGCGGTCAGCTCGGAGACCTGCGCCTTTGCCAACCTCGGCTTCGAAACCGAGCGCTTTCTCGGCCCCGGCGAAATCGTCCGCATGACCGCCGAGGGCGTTGAAACCCGCGTTGCGCCGGGCCCGCGCATGCAGATCTGTGCCTTTCTCTGGGTGTACTACGGCTACCCTGCCTCCGAGTACGAGGGCATCAACGTGGAAGACGCCCGCAACAACTGCGGCGCCGCCCTCGCCCGCCGCGACGACACGGAGATCGACACCGTGGCCGGGATACCGGACTCG
>DATITS010000318.1:0-6707 GCA_035467535.1 Desulfobacterales bacterium | reverse complement strand
CATCCGACAAATCGGCCCGCAAGCCGCCATCGCCATGGGACTGGCCCTCAGAAGAGTAGACGACAAATGATACGCATCAACTTACTTCAGTTCCGGTCCGCGCGTACGAAGGAAAACATCCGGCGCCAGCTGTCGATTTCCGTGCTGGTGGTGATCATGACGCTGGTCAGCTTGTTCGGGATCTATCTGCTGTTGAACAGCCAGATTGACGACCTGAGCAGCCGCATCAAGATCACCACGGCCGAGTTGGAAAAATACGATAAGATCAACCGGGAAATCGAAGAGATCAAGAAGAAGCTGGACAACCTCAACAAGAAAATGGACGTCATCCGGCAGCTTGAGGCCAACCGCTACGAGCCGGTCGTGCTGATGGAAACCTTGACGCAGACGATCATCGAAAAGCGGATGTGGTTCACTCTGATGGAAACCAAGCCCGGGGCGGTCACCATCAACGGTATCGCCATGGATGACAAGACGGTGGCGGATTTCATGGTCCGGCTGGAGGGCTGCGGTTTGTTCTCTGCGGTCAGTCTCAAGACCTTGAAACAGGTGGAAGTGCAGAAGACCGCCCTCAAGAGTTTTGAGATAAACTGCCAAAAGAAACCGTTGAAAACGGCGGAGACCCAGGGTCCCGCACAAGCGGGGGCGAAAAAGCAATGAGCGCGAAAGAACTGGCCACTCCAGATTCCGGCAGTCCGTTCTTGGAAAATATCGGAAAGCTTGTCCTGTGGCAGCGAGTCGCCATCCTCGCCGGTCTGATCGTCCTGATGCTGGGAGCGACGGTCTGGTTCCTGTTCCTGCCGCAGTATGAGGAGATCAGCCAGCTGGATGAAAAGTTGCAGGGTCTCGAGAAGAAGCTGGCCACCGCCAAGATCAACGCGGCCGAACTGGGAAAATTCCAGGCCAAGATGCAGGAGGCCGAGGCCCAGTTCAAAATTGCCATGCGCGCGCTTCCGGAAAACCAGGAGATCCCCTCCCTGCTGACCAGCATCTCCAAATCCGGCCAGGAGGTCGGGCTTGAGTTCCTGCTGTTCGAGCCCAAACCGGAAACCCCGCAGGGGTTTTACGCGGAGATCCCGGTGGCCATGAGGCTGCGCGGAGATTATCATAACCTGGCCGTCTTTTTCGACAAAGTGGCCCGGCTGTCCCGAATCGTCAACATCAACAACATCAAAGTGAGCCCCGGTAAAGATGGGCGGGAACTCAACACCGAGTGCACCGCGGTCACTTACAAGTTCGTGGAGCCGCCACCGGAAAAACCGGCCGCATCGGCTAAGCCGTCCAAGGCTGCGCCGGCCAAACCAGGGGGCGGCCCGCAAAAAAAGAACAATAAACTGGATTTCTAAACCACCCGAGCTGCCGATTATGAAAAAGAGCATTGCCACAATGCGCGCGTTATTCTGCCTGATTGCAGCCATGCTTCTGCTGGTGGGCTGCGACGAGCCGGACAAAACAGCGGCGCAACCCCAGACGGTCCGGAAGAAAATCACAGCCAAGGCCGTAACTGCGTCGTCACCCGCGGCAACCACGGTGGCAGCGGCGCCGGCTCAACCGGCACCTGCAGCCGCTGCGGGCGAGAAGCCGGTTTTGGCTCAGGTGGCCGCGCCGCAGACGCCCCCGTCGGTTCCGGTGCCGCCGCCCAAACCGCAGGCGCCGCCACCGACCCAGACGCCGGCCGCACCCCTGCTGCTGGCCCAGGCCCCAACCGCGATTCAATCATCCCCGCCCAATGACGCCAAGCCGTTATCCCTGGACGGCAATCCCCAGCAGAGCGGCATGGCTGCCGCCGATTCCCAGATTGCCGCATTGTTGAACGTCCATGCCCCGCCGCCCTACAACCCGAAGGGCAAGGTGGACCCGTTCGCGCCCCTGCTGCGGGATGAATCGGCGGCCGTCGCGGCGGGCAAGTTGACAGCAAAAAGCGACCCGAACCGGCCGAAAACCCCGCTGGAAAAAATCGACCTGGGCCAACTGAAACTTGTGGCCATTATTACGGCGCAGGTCGGCAACCGGGCCCTGGTGGAAGAGTCCTCGGGCAAGGGATACATTATTAAGGAAGGCACCTACATCGGGCTGAACTCGGGGAAGGTGGTCGGCATCAAAGCCGACAAAGTCCTCGTCGAGGAAGAGTTCGAAGACATTTATGGGAAAACCGTTACGCAAAAGAAAGAGATAACCCTTCCGAAGCCTCCTGGAGAGTTGTAACATGATGACTTACCCCAACACCAAACGGCGCTTTATCAACCCAGTTTTGATCGCCCTGCTTCTGACAGCCGGGCTGACCGGTTGCGCTTCCCAGAGTACAACCCAGGTCAAGCGGGCGGAAGCTGACAAGCTGATCACCGACATCATCACCAGTGAGGATGCCGAGAACCTGTTTGTCACCGTCAAAGGCAGCCAACGGCTGGCCTATACGGCGGTGAAGCAGGATTTCCCGCTGGGGGTTCAGTTTTACTTCCCGGGCACCGCTCTGGACAACCTCAAGGAAAGCTACTATCCGCCTGAAAACGACACCATCAGCGCCATCCGCGCGACCGAAGTCGCCGAGGGCGAGCAGGCCTCCCGGATTTTCATCGCCCTCAAGCGGGACGCGGCCTTTGAGCTGACCCCGGAAGGGGCCGATATCAAGATCGCTTTCCGGCGCGCGACCGCTGCCGCCGCGGCGGGCCAGCCGGCCGCCATCAAGGAAACCGACGTGGCGGCCGCCGCAGCCCCCCCTGCACCGGCCGCCGTTCCGGCCAAACCGTGGTCGGCCGCCACCGAGATCACGGGGGTCAAAGCGACGTCGGGCCCGGACGGGGCGCTGATCACCGTCGAAGCCAACGGCGCGCTGCAGGATTACAAGTCCTTCACCCTTGCGGAAAACCCTCCGCGCATCGTGTTCGATATTTCGGCCGTGCGCAGCGCGGCCAAGTCCGAACAGCGGATCGGGGTCAAGGGGGGCCCGGTCGATCTGGTCCGCTATTTAGGGTATCCGGACAAGGTCCGCCTCGTCATCCATACCCAAAAGCCATATTTTGCCCAGTATTCGGCTGAGCCGACTGCAACCGGGCTCGTTATCCGTGTTGGGGCCGCCCCCGCCACAGCCCCCGGCCGAGAGCTGAAGCTTGCTTCCGGAACCGCTCCGGCCGCCCCGGCCAAGCCCGAACCGGCTGCAAGCGGTGCTGCCGCCCTGGTGAACCGGGTGGAGTTTGCGGGTGAGGCTGCCGGGAAATCAACGGTGATCATCGGGACCACCCGGCCCGTGCAGTACGACCTGGTTAAAACGAGCGACCGCCGCGCCAGCCTGAGGCTGATGAACACCCATGTTCCGGAGCAGCACCTGCGGCCGCTGATCACCTCCCGGTTCGACAGTGCGGTCGACCGGGTCACCCCGTCTCAGGACAAGCAGGCGGCGGTCGTGGCGATCGACCTGCGCGAGGGCGTTTCCTACAGCGCCGAGCAGGTCGGCAACGTCATTCGTGTCAATTTCGCCGACTCCGCGATCCCGCCGAAGCCATACGAAGATGCGCAACCCCCGGCCTGGAAAGCCGGCACTGCAACCATCCCCGAAGGCAGACCCATGCCCGCCTATGAGCCCATGCCGGCGAAAGGCGCTGCAGCATCGAAGACGGTGGCGGTCGCAAAGGCCGTCTCTGCGGTAGAAACCGACTCCAAGGAGAAGGAGAAGGTGTACACGGGCGAGAAAATCGCCCTGGATTTCTACGATACCGACATCAAGAACGTTTTCCGGATCCTCCAGGAGATTAGCGGCAAAAACTTTGCAATCGACAAGGGCGTCACCGGCAAGGTCACCCTGGCGCTCCAAAAACCGGTCCCTTGGGATCAGGTGCTCGACCTCGTGCTGAAGATGAATCAGTTGGGCGTGACTCAGGAGGGCGACATCCTCCGGGTTGCCTCTCTGGCCACACTGCAGCAGGAAGAAAAAATGCGCCAGGCCCAGCTCAAGGCCGAGCAGGACTCCAAGAAACAGGAGGAGGAGGGCGAACCGCTCGTTACCGTGTACCTCCCGGTCAACTACTCCACCGCCAAGACCGAGGTCCTGCCCCATCTGAGCATGATCAGCACAAAGGACCGCGGCAAGATCAGCGTAGATGAGCGCAACAACCAGATCATCTTCACGGACACCGCCGAGAAGGTGAAGATGGCCAAAGAGATCGTCGCCAAGATCGACACCGTGACCGCCCAGGTGAGCATCGAGGCGCGGGTGGTGGAGGCCAACAGCACCTTCAGCCGCGAAATCGGCTTCGACTGGGGCACGATCACCATCGATGCCTTCAAGATCGGCGGCGCCGCGAAAGTGGGACCGACCACCTATCAGGCCAACAATATTCCGACCACGTTCAGACCCGACAACACGCTGGGGTTCAATTTCTCCACGCTGTTCGGAACCAACATTGCGATTGTGGACGCGAAGCTGTCGGCGAGCGAACTGGAAGGCAAGACCACTATCATATCCTCGCCGAAAATCGTCACCCTGAACCACAAGGAAGCCATCATCAAGCAGGGCCTCGAGATTCCTTATCAGGAACCGACCTCTTCCGGGCTCACCTCCGCGGTCGTATTCAAGAAAGTCGACCTGCTGCTGAAGGTAACGCCGAATGTGTCGATGGATCACCGGATCGTCATGAAAATTTTTATAACCAAGAACGACGTCGTCGACCCCACGGCTCAAGTACCGGCCCTCTCGACCAACGAGGCCACAACGGAGATCCTGGTGGATGACGGTGACACGATCGTCATCGGCGGCATCCTGAAGGACACCAAGAAGCTGACGGAGCAGGGGATACCCGGCTTGCGGAAGCTGCCGGCCATGGGGTGGTTGTTCCGGTCTGAAAGATCGGAGCTGCAAAAGAACGAACTGCTGATATTCATCACGCCGCGCGTCATCCAGATGGAACAGCGCCAGACGATGTAACTCGGCCGGCCTCACCACCATAAAAAATGCGAACGGCAGACTCTGCCGTTCGCATTTTTTTGTGTGCGCTCCGGGATATCTGCCGCTACGGGATCTTTTTCAACTCCTTCTGCGCCTCTTCGGCCAGCGATGTGTCCGGTGCGAGTTGAACGACCCTGGCAAATTCCGCTCGGGCCTGGACCATGTCACCCTGACCCCGGTAGGCACGGCCGAGTTCGAAGTGCAGCTTGCCGACCTTGGGATCCTTCCTGACCGCACGGCCCAGTTTCACCACTGCCTCATTGTAGCGCCCCTGGTCGATGTACATGTTGCCCAGTCCCGCCAGGGCGTTGATGAAATCGGGGTTCAGCTTGAGGGCTTCCAGAAAATAGTGCTCCGCTTGGGCGTAATTCTTCTTGTTGTGGTACGCCACCCCCATGTTGGACAGCGGGAAGTGGGGGGTGCCGTAGAAAGGGTCTTCCAAGATTTTTTCATAGACCTCGATCGCCTTGTCCCACTGGCCCATGGCGCTGTAGGTGTTGCCGAGCGTGTTGATGGCCGGGGCATAACCGGGCTTGAGCTGGATCGCACGCTGCAGGTGCTCGACCGCCTGGTCGTAGCGGTCGCGGTAGTAATAGGTGAGCCCCAGATCGAACTGGGTGACGTGATCCTCCGGGTACAGCGCTTCGGCTTTCTTGAGCTCCCGCAGGGCGGCGAGCGTGTTGCCGCCGGCTAGATACGCCTCCCCCACGTTGCGCGTCGCCTCGGCCAATGCCTGCTTCCGTTCGAGTGAGACGTCGTCCGCAGCCGCCTTGGCGTCGGCCTCTTTTTTCGATCCGGGCGAGCTGCAGGCTGCAAGCCCGATGAAAACAAAAAGGATGGTTAACGCAACGCACGTTTTTCGCATGCCACACCTCAGTTTCGCATCTTCAGATTGAGACGGCCGGCGACCTCTTCGGCCGTCCTGCGCACAAAGCGCTGGAAATTCTCGCCCGTCAGGGGGGCCCCGGCTGCCGGCACCTGGGTGAGGTCCTGCGGCCGGATCAGGCTCGGCCGGTTCATCAGCTCCGGCCGCGGCGTGATGTCATAGCCGGCCGGGAAGCGGTTCTCGAAGTACATATCCTGGAACACGGAAAACTTGAGCGCATGGGCCGTGGAGTCGAGCACGGCCACCTCGCCTGCGTCGACCACACCCTGCTTCCGGGCGGCCGCCAGTCCCGCCAGCGCCTCCCCGCCGTGGGTGCAGGCGACGTGGCCGTTGCGGTTGGCCGCCAGCTGCCAGTCCATGATCTGCTGCTCGGCGACGGCGCTGAAGAACACCCGTTGCCGGCCGGCGGTCTCGTTGTAGCGCTCGACCAGGTGGATCACGCGCGGCATCGAGACGGGGTTGCCGATCATGGCGGCCTGGGCCACACTGGGCCGGACCGTGACCGGGACGAATTTGCGGCTGGCCGCGTCGGGTTCGAGATAGTAGCGGTAGACCGGATCGGCGTGTTCGGATTGGACGCCGAGAATTTTCGGAAGCGCTGCGATGATCCCCGCTTCGTAAAACCGGAGGAAGCCGCGCATGACCGCCGTGATGTTGCCGGCGTTGCCGATGGGGACCACCACCACCGCCTGCGCCACATCGTACTCGAAATCCTGGGCGATTTCGTAGGCGTAGGACTCTTGCCCCAGGATGCGCCAGGCGTTCTTGGAGTTGAGCAGCGCCACGTGGTAATTCTCGGACAGGGCCTCGACCACCTTCATGCAGTCGTCGAACACCCCGGGGATTTCGAAGACCGCCGCCCCGCTGCCCAGGGGCTGCCCC
>DATITS010000317.1:0-15100 GCA_035467535.1 Desulfobacterales bacterium | reverse complement strand
CGACTACTATCGCACGGTGGAGCTGGGGTTGGGCGCATGCTTCCGGGAAAGCGGGCCGGCGCCCATGATGGCAGAACGGAAAAGACAAACAGTTGCGGGTGCGATTGCCGCGGTCGTGTTCGGTTCAGACCAGGGACTGGTTGGCCAGTTTAATGATATAGTGGCGGATTATTCCGTAAAGACGCTGGCGGCCCTGCCGGCCAAACCCGAGGTCTGGGCAGTCGGTGAGCGCGTTCAAGCCCGGCTGACGGACGCGGGCCTGCCGATGATGGGACTCTTCGCCGTGCCGAACTCCGTCAAGGCCATCACCCCCCTCGTCGGGCAGATTCTAATGGAGAGCGAGGCGCGCCACAGCCGGGGTGAAGTCAACGAACTCTACCTTTTCTACAACCGCCCCACCTCGGCAGCGGTTTATGCGCCCGTCAGTCAGAGACTGCTACCGCTGGACGAAAACTGGCGACGCAAGTTGGCCGAACGTGCTTGGCCGACGGGAACCTTACCCGAGGTCATGGGTGGCGGCACTGAGACCTTGCGGGCGCTCATCCGCGAATATCTTTTCGTCTCCCTGTTCCGGGCGTGCGCCGAATCCCTCGCGAGCGAGAACGCGAGCCGCCTGGCGGCGATGCAACGCGCCGACAAGAACATCGACGAATTGCTGGGGGACCTCAACGGGACATTCCATCGTTTGCGCCAGAGTGGCATCGACGAGGAACTGTTCGACGTCATCTCCGGCTTTGAAGCGCTGAGCGCAGAGGAGAAATGATGTGCATTGGCATAGCTGCAGACCATGGTGGGTTTGAGTTGAAAGTGGAAACGACTGCCTCCCTCAAGGCCGCCGGTTATGAGGTGGCGGGCTTCGGCGCCCATGAGTTGGCTACGCTATTAGAGACCGATCAGACCCGTTGCTTCGATGGGGCCGGACGCGCGCTTCCCTGTGCCGGCAGCGGCCAGGATGCTGAATTCAAGACACATCGACGAACGACGACGGAGCGGTTTCAGGCGATGACCGACGTGGTCCTTGATTCCCTGACGGGACTCACATGGTGTCGGAACGCCAATCCGGCTGAGTTTCCCCTTGATTGGCAGGCCGCCCACGACTTCATCAGCGAGATGAACGGTGTGAGGGCTTTCGGGCGCAGCGACTGGAGGCTGCCTTCGCGCAGGGAACTGTTCACGCTGATCAGCCATGAGGTCTTCAATCCAGCCTTGCCCAAAGATCATCCCTTCATGAACGTTTTTCCCGGGTATTACTGGACCCGCACGCCCTGCCATCGCCTGCCCGACCAGGCATGGTACATTCACATAGGCGGCGGGCGTATTTACCGGGGAATGAAGCATGGGTCCTGCATGGTGTGGCCGGTGGTCTCTCCCGGCGGAGAACTTCCTTCTGTGGAGGACCCATGGTGCTGGGAGATCGATCGGCAGGGAATTCTGGACCGGCGCACCGGGTTGACGTGGGGGCATCCGGCGGATGCCGCCCGACGGTCAGTGACTTGGCAGGAGGCCTTGGATGGCGTCAAGGCAATGAACAGAAATGCTGCCGGCAGGCACACGGACTGGCGGCTTCCCAACATCCGGGAACTGGAGAGTCTGACCGATATGAACTCGAACTCACCGGCGCTGCCGCCGAACTACCCCTTCGAGGGTATCGCAGACGGCTACTGGTCATCCACGACGAGCGTTTACGAACCGCGCTACGCCTGGGTTCTCTACACACGCGATGGTGCAGTTGGGGTGGGCTTCAAGGCCAAGCCTGATTTTCACGCTTGGGCCGTACGTCGGGGTTGAATGATTGCGCGCGGGTTCTATGGCAGCACACCATATATTTTCATGTTGAAGAAAAATCTCAGGAACAGAGTGCGATTTCAACACCCAAAAAGCTTATAGCATTATCGAACTTTGCGGTGGGGATAGGCAGACATGCTCAGAGGGCAGCCTTGCGACGAGGTGAGACAGCGGCGACGGAGGAGCTGGGCCGGGGATCACAATTGCTGCCTGAATGAGTCCGAGGAGGAGCACCAATGCTGGCATCGAAATTGATATTGGCAGATGCAAACCATCAAAAACCAAAAGATTGGACCTCGGCGATAAATCCAGCAGAAATTGATAACCACCAACCAGGTGTTACTTACAGCATACGGCGCTGTCTTAATACTTCGCTGATATTTTGGGCACCATGGATAATCCCAAAGACAAATACATTTGAATGTAAGTGTAGATTGCCTCGATATCTTGCACGGCATCTTCGAGCAATAGAACCGTGAATGACATCAGGAGAAGTCCTTTTTGATCCGTTCGTCGAAGTCCTTCAGCATCTGGCCGGCCGGTCGGTATCGGCCTGCGGCCTTGCTTTTATTTCCGTCGGCGACCATTTCCAGCATCGCAAGGGTCTCTTGCAGGTTTTAAAGATGGGGGAAACTTGCCGAGCCACTGAAAAGTTGCCCCCGCAGAAAGCAAGTTGGTCCGGATCCGACTCCGGCACCGAATCATATCACGTCATTGGTCTTAAGCCGCCCGCAGGGCCTCCACGATGTTCATGCGCGCCGCCCGAAAGGCCGGCAGCAGTCCTCCTGCAAGCCCCATGATCAGCGCGAAGGCAAGTCCTTCGATCACGATTCTCGGACTCAGCTTGAACTGAAAGGCCAGTTCGGCGAAGGTCTGGAAGTTGGTGGTGGACACCGTGAAGAATTGCAGGAAGGAGGCGAGGAAGAGTCCGGCGAGCCCACCCACCCAGCCGAGCAGCAGGGCCTCCGCCAGGAAGGCGGTCAGGATCGCCGAGCGCTGAAAGCCCACGGCCCGCAGGGTGCCGATCTCTGCCGTGCGGTTGGCCACCGCGGCGTACATCGTGATCATGGCCCCGACGACGGCGCCGATGGAGAAGATGATGGTGAGAGAGGTGCCGAGGATGCGCAGGAAATTGGCTGTCGCCTCGGACTGGTCCCGGTAATAGGTGACCTCCCGCTTGGCCTCCAACGACAGGCGGGGGTCGCCCTCGATGCGCGCTTTCACGGCTGTAAACGCCGCGGGGTCCCGCAGGCGAAAGATCACCGAGGAGTAGGCCTGCCGCCGAAACGCCTGCAGGAGCTGCTCCGCATCCCCCCAAATTTCAGAGTTGAAGCCGGTGTTGCCGGCATCGAACACCCCGACCACCGTCCAGTCGCGGTTGGCAAACGAGAGCGTCTCGTTATGGCCCGCATTCTGGAACCGCTGGGCGATCCCTTCGCCCACCATGATTTCCGATAAACCCGGCCGCGGCATGCGCCCGGCCGTCATGCGGACCTGGGGCCGCAGCGCGAGGGAGGATTCCGAGGCCCCGCGGATGGTAACGTTGGAGGTGCTGTTCGAGCCCCGCTTGCGCAGATTGATGAGCACCACCACCTCGCGCGCCGCGAGCGGCCGGCCGGCCGGTCCGCCGGCGATTTCCGGCTGCGTCTCGATGATTGCCGCCTCATGGCGCGACACCGTGCTCTGGACTTCCGAGTTCGCGGACTTGCGGATGGCGATGACGTTGTCGTAGGAGCCGGAGTCCACCAGGGTGCGCTCTATCCCCTCGGCCAGCATGAGGATCGCAGCGAAGGCAAACACCACGAGCGCCATGCCCCCAGCGGTCAGGACCGTGGTCATTCGCCGGGCCAGCAGGTTGCGGAAACTGTAGGCGAACAGGAGTTTCACGCCACCCTTCCCAGGGCATCGACGATGCGCACTGTTATCACCTTCCGGATCGGGAACGCCGCGGCCACCAGCGCCACGGTGAGGACGGCCAGCACGTCCAGCCAGAGGGTGGTCGGGCTGATGTCCATCACCGGGAAAATGTTCCCCACATAGCCCGCCAGGATCCTCAGGGCGGGAAAGGTGCCGGCGATGCCGAGGGTTCCGCCCGCCGCGCAGACCACCAGAGACTCTCCCAGAATCAGGCTCGCCAGGTGGACGGCCCCGTAACCGAGTGTTTTGAAAACAGCGAACTCGTGCATGCGCTCGCGCACCGACATGATCATGGTGTTGGCGACGACGGCCATGATGATGCAGATGATCACGAGCGAGACCATGCGGATGGCCATGAGGATGGCCTCGCTCATGGAGACGAACCCCAGCTGGAAGGCGCGCTCGGTTTCGGTCCGGGTCTCGGCCAGGGAGTTTTTGAAAACGGCGTCCACGGCCCCGGCAACCGCCGGGGCATCATCGGCCCGGGCGATCTCGATCACGAAGAGACCGACCCGGTTGGCGCGCCGGGGGAGGCGCTCCTTGAGCCGCTCGTTCAGGTAGTCCCAGTGGAAGAAAAGCTGGTTTTCGTCGGTGCTCTTGTCGCGCCCCCGGTAAATGCCCCGCACCACCATCGGCCACTCCCCGGAGTAGATGGTGCCCTGAAGGGGTACGGTGTCGCCCGCTTTCCAGCCGAAGCGCTCGGCCAGCCCGCGGCCGGCGACACAGCCTTTGCGGTCCTTGAGAAAAGCCGATCGCTGCTCCTCGGGCAGGACAAACTCCGGGTACAGGTCCAGGAAGCTTTTGGGATCCACGGCGAAGTTCGCGAAGAAATTCTTGCGGTCGATGTAGACGCCGCCGAACCAGGACATGTGGGAGACGGCCTTGACGCCGTCGACCGCCCGGATCTTTTCCATGTAGGCGATCGGCAGGGAGAAGGTGAGGGATATGGCATGGCGGATGACGAGACGGTTGGCGGCGGCCGCGGAGACACCTGCATACCAGGCATCCACGAGTGTACTCAGCAGGCCGAAGGCCAGCACGGCCACGGCAACGCCGAAAACGGTCAGCACGGCGCGCAGCTTGTGCCTAAAGGCGTTCCGGAACAGCAGCTTCCAGAGCATTGGCCAGGACACCCTTGTCGAGGTGTTTGACGGTGGCGGCTCGCCTAGCGGCCCGCGGGTCGTGGGTTACCATGATGATCGTCTTACCCCATTCCCGGCTCAACCGCTCCATGAGCACGAGCACATCTTCGGCCGCGGCGCGGTCCAGGTCCCCCGTGGGCTCGTCGGCCACCACGATCGTGGGGTCGGTCACCAGCGCGCGCGCGATGGCCACCCGCTGCTGCTGGCCGCCGGAGAGCTGCCGCGGGTAGTGGTCCATGCGGTCCTGGAGATTGACCAGGCCTAGGACCGCGTGGACGTGCTCCCGGCGCGCGCGGCGCGACAGATCGGTCAGGATCAGCGGCAGCTCCACGTTTTCGAAGGCCGTCAGCACCGGGATCAGGTTGTAGAACTGGAAAATGAAGCCGACATGCGCGGCGCGCCAGGCGGCAAGCGGTGATTCGGGAAGTGCCGAGATGTCGACGCCGCCCACGCGGATCGAGCCGGAGTCCGCCCGATCCAGGCCCGCGATGAGGTTGAGCAGCGTGCTCTTGCCCGAGCCCGAGGGCCCCATGAGCGCCAAAAACTCCGCCGTGGCGATGGTGAGGGAAATCTCCTCCAGCACCGGGATGACCTGGCTTCCGCGGCGGTAGGACTTCGTGACGTTGCAGATATCGACGATGACCGGGCGCGGGGTATTCATCCGTCACTGTTTCGGAACCGACACGCGGGTTCCGTCCGCCAATTTTTCAACCGGTGCCGCCGCGATGCGGCTTCCGATCGCCGGCCCCTCCCGCAGTTCGACCATCTCGCCCAGATGCCGGCCGAGTTGCACCGGGACTTGCCGCACATGGTCGCCCTGGATGAGGAACACCCGCGGGGGGCCGTTGCCCCGGGCCACGGCCGCCGCCGGCACCGCCCGCAAAGGCGCCTGCTCCCCCGGACCGGTTGCGCGCGAAAGAAACGCCACCTTGGCGCTCATTTCGGGCAGAATACGGGGGTCGCGCTCGAGAAAAGCGACCTTCACTGAAACCGAGGCCTTGCTGCGGTCGGCGGTCGGCAGGATCATGTGCACCCGGCCGGGGAAGCGCGCGTCCGGAAACGCATCCAGGCGGATCTCGCAGGGCTGGCCCGTTTTGACCTGGGCGATGTTCGATTCCGACACATCCACCGCCACCAGGAGCGAATCCATGTCGGCGATGGTCACCACGGCGGCCTTGGCGTCGGCGGTGGCCGCCAGCGGGGTCACGATGTCGCCGATGTCGGCGTTCTTGGTGAGCACCACCGCGTCGAAGGGTGCGCGGATGTTGGTGTAGTCGAGGAGCACGGTCGCCTCCTCGAAGGCGGCCTGGGATGCGCGCAGGGCGGCGGACTGGCCCTCGACGGCGGCCGTGGCGGTCCGGTGGCGGGCCTCGGCCGTGTCGAAGACCGACCGGGCGATGGTTCCCTTTTCGGCAAGCGATTTTTTGCGCGCGTAGTCCAGGCTCGCGTTCGCAAGCTCGGCCTGCGCCTGCTCCAGACCGTGTCGGGCGACGGCGACGTTCTGGGCGGCCCGGTCCCGGGCGGCCGCGGCGTCGCGGTTTTCCAGCCGGGCGATGACTTGGCCCTCCTTCACCCGGCTCCCCTCTTCGACGCCCAGGTACACCAGCTGTCCGGTCAGCTTGGAGGCAACGGCCGATTTGCGGTCGGCCACGACATAGCCGCTCGCGTTCAGCTGAGTCAGCGTCAGGGACGGGTAGATGTTCTGGACGGTGGTCGCCTGAACCTGCACCGCGGGCGTGAGGAGCCCCTGCCGGTAGAGCGCGGCTGCCGCCACGGCCACCACCGCGATCAGGCCCCCCCACACCAGGCGCTTCCGATTCCGGCTCTTCGGCCGCAAGGCGGATTTTTCGATGCGAAGTTTTTCCAGCTCCAGATCGGCCATGCGGTTTCTTTCTAATTTATAGATCGGTCTGCTCTGGAATCGTATTCCCCCGGCGAGGCACCTGCCGAACCATACCAGATGATATTTATACCACAACCGATTGGAAATGGACACACGCCATTGACCGCCACGTGCCGCCTTGCAGGGCGGGAAGATCACCTGAAAACATCAAATTAGAATCCGGTTAAGCCGGAGGCGTAACCGGATTCTAATCCAGCTGTTTCCGAAAGCGATTGACCGCAGCGGCGAACACGAGCCCGCCGAGAACGGCCAGCTCCAGGAACTCCGGCCAAAGCACGCCGAAGCCCGTGCCCTTCAGAAACACCCCCCGGATGATGATCAGGAAATGGCGCAGGGGGTTCAGGTGCATGAGCCACTGCACCCCGGCGGGCATGTTGGCGAGGGGGAAGACGAACCCGCTCAGCATGAAGAAGGGCACGATGAAGAAGAAGTTGGTCATCATGGCCTGCTGCTGGGTGCGGGAGACGGTGGAGATCAGCAGCCCGATGCCGAGCGTGCTCAAGAGAAAAATGGAGCTTGCCCCCAGCAGCAGGGGGGCGCTGCCCATCAAGGGAATCTCGAACCACAGCCGGGCGAAAATGATCACCATCACCATCTGTGCCTGGGCAATGATGATGAACGGGATGGTCTTGCCGAGAATGAACTCGGCGGCCGTAAGTGGGGTCACGATCAGCTGCTCCATGGTGCCGGCCTCCTTCTCCCGCACCACGGCCATGGAGGTGAACAGGAGCGAGAGCAGCATCACCAGGAAGGCGACGATCCCCGGCACGTAGTAGTACTGGCTGTCCAGGTTGGGATTGTACCAGGTACGGATGCGGCCGTCGATCTCGCCGAAGTCGATGCGTCGGCGGTTGAGCTCGCGCGCGAGTCGGGAGTTGAAACCGTCCAGCACGTTGACGCTGTAGGCGATTCGCACGGCCGCCATGTTGCTCATGCTGCCGTCCACCAGGACCTGCACCTCGGCTGTCTCGCCCCTGCGGATGCGCGCGCTGAAATCCGGCGGGATCTGCAGGCCGATGTCCACTCCGCGTCCCAGCAGCAGGCGGTCCAGCTCCTTCGGGTCCTGGAGGACGTGGGTGATGCGAAAGGTGGGGCTGCCGTCGAAGGCGTCCAGGAGCCGCCGGCTATCCGGGGTGCGCGACTGGTCGATGACCGCAACCGTGATGTCACGCACGTCGGTGGTGACCACGTAGCCGAAGAGGATCACCTGAATCAACGGCGCGACGACCAGCATCGGCCGGTTCTTGCGGTCGCGGAAAAGCTGGATGAACTCCTTGCGTACCAGCTCGCGCACGCGCAGCCAGTTCATGTCAGAGCCCCTCCTGTTTCAGCGCCCGGATGTTGAGAATCGAAAGCAGCGCCGCCATGAGGGCGAGGACAAGGAAGTTCGGCCAGAGCTGGGGGAGCGACAGGTCGCGCAGGTAAAGCCCGTTCAGGATGTCGATGTAGTAGGTGGCCGGCATCAGGCGCGAAACGACCTGGAGCACGACCGGCATGTTCTCCCGGGGAAAGACGAAGTCCGACAGCAGCAGCGACGGCAGGTAGGTGACCAGGATCGCCAGCTGGTTGGCCACGAGCTGGGACTTGGTCTTGACTGAGATCAGCAGCCCGATGGCGAGCCCCACCAGGATGTAGACGGTCGATGCGAGGATCATCAGCCAGAAGCTCGACTTCATCACCACGCCGAAGAGCACCTGCCCCATCAGGATGGCGACCAGCACGTCCACGAGGGTGATAATAAAGTACGGGATGGCCTTGCCCAGGAAAAACTCGCTTGCCCGTACGGGCAGCGCGCGGATGGTTTCCATGGTCCCGTTTTCGTACTCCCGGGCGATGACGAGCGACGTGAGCAGGGCCCCCACGATCATGATGATGACGGCAATGATGCCGGGCACGATGAAGTTGCGGCTTTCCAGGTCTTCGTTGAACCAGACCCGGAAGCGGCCCTCGACCGGCGGCCGGATCTGCTCCCGGCCCTGGCGGTTTAAAAAGTCGGTGAGACGGCGTTCGTTCGCCTGGGCGATGAAGGCCGTGATGAAGGCCCGGGTGTTGCCGGCGGTGTTCGGATCGCTGCCGTCGATCACGACCTGTAGCGGTCCTGCGCGGTCCGCTCGAAGATCGGCCGTCCAGCCGGGCGGGATGACGATGCCGACGATGACGCGGTTGCGGTCGAGCAGATCCGTGAGCACGGCGGTGGAGGGCGGGTGCGCCACGACGTCGAAATAGATCGAGGCATCCAGTCGGCGGATGAAATCGCGGCTTTCCGGGGTCCGGTCGTGGTCGACCACCGCCGTGGGGATGTGCTCCACATCCAGGCTCAGCGCGTAGCCGAAGAGCAGGATCAGGAGTAGCGGGATGATGAAGGCCAGATAGAGACTGCGGAAGTCCCGGATGAGGTGGCAGTACTCCTTGCGGGCGATGGCCTGGACCCTGCGGACGTTCATCGCGCCTCCCGCTGCATCAGGGTGACGAAGGCATCGCCCAGGTCCGCGCCCGGCCGGTCCGGCAGCACGTCGGCCACGATTTCGGCCGGCGGCCCGCTCGCCACGATCCGGCCGGCGTTGATCATCACCACTCGGCCGCAGTGACGGGCCTCGTCCATGTAGTGGGTGGTGACGAAGACCGTGACGCCTTCGGCGGTGAGCTGGCGGATGAAGTCCCAGAAATGCCGCCGCGTGATGGGGTCGCCCCCGGAGGTGGGTTCGTCCAGGAAGAGCAGCCGCGGCCGGTGCAGCAGGGCGCAGCCCAGGGCCAGACGCTGGCGGAAGCCGGGGGGCAGCTCCCGCGTCAGGCGGTCGCGCGCAGCGGCGAGCCGGGTCACCCCGAAGACCCACTCGATGCGCTCCGGCCACTGCGCGGCCGGCACGTTGTAGATCCCGAGGTAAAAGCGGATGTTCTCGAACGGCGTCAGGTCGGGGTAGAGCGAAAATCGCTGGGACATGTAGCCGATGGCCTGCTTGATAGCTTCGGACTCGGTGAAGATGTCGAAGCCGGCGACACGGCCCGCTCCGCTGGTGGGCGCGATGATGCCGCAGAGCATGCGAATGGTCGTGGACTTGCCGGCGCCGTTCGGCCCTAAAAAACCAAAGATCTCCCCCGTGCGCACCGAGAAAGAGATCCGGTCCACGGCGGTAAACCGTCCGAACCGTTTCACGAGATCCGTCACGGCAACCGCGTCAGCGTCCAAAGGCATCCTCCGTGAGCTCCGCGTCCACTGCCCGGATGCGCTGGATCATGGCCTCCTCCAGGCTCGCAAACTCAGCCCGGATCTTCGCCGGCGCCGCATCCGCGAGGATGCGGGTGTTGTGCATGAGCAGCAGCCGGTCGCAGCGCTCGCCCTCGTCGAGATAGGCCGTTGCGACCAGGATCGTCATGCCCGCCTGCTTCATCTCCGCCAGGATCTGCCAGAACTCCTGCCGCGAGAGCGGGTCGACCCCGTTGGTGGGCTCGTCGAGGATCAGGAGTCGGGGCTCGTGCACCAGCACGCAGGCCAGACCCAGCTTCTGCTTCATGCCGCCGGAGAGGTCCGCGGCTTTGCGGTCCACGAACGGCAGCAGGTCCGAAAACCCCAGGTAGCGTTCACGGCGCCGGTCCCGTTCGACGCCGGAAATTCCATAGATGTCTATGAAGAAATCGAGGTTTTCGGCCACAGTAAGGTCCGGGTACAGGCCGAAACGCTGGGGCATGTAGCCGATCAGCTCCTTGACCCTGGAGCGCTCGCGCACCACGTCGAGACCGCCCACGCGGATCGTGCCGGAGCTCGGGGCCAGCATGGCGGCCAGCATGCGCAGGAGTGTCGTCTTGCCGGCGCCGTCCGAGCCCGCCAGACCGACGATGTCGCCGGCGGATACATTGAAGGAGACATCGGAGACCGCAGTGAGAGAGCCGAAGCGCCGCGTGGCGCGGTCCGCACGGATGATCTCAGCGGGGCCGTCGGCGGCGGCCGAGGGGGGGTCAGCGGAACCAGGCATCGGCGGGCATCCCTGACTTGAGCTCGAGGTCCGGGTTCGGGATGGAAACTTTTACCA
Organism: Desulfobacterales bacterium; assembly: GCA_035467535.1. GTDB lineage: Bacteria > Desulfobacterota > Desulfobacteria > Desulfobacterales > SpSt-501 > SpSt-501. The sequence goes on along the minus strand of DATITS010000317.1, from coordinate 4,325 downwards.
GGTAGACGAGCTTGACGCGCTCCTTGTGGGTCTGGATGATCTTGGGGGTGAACTCGGCCTGGGGCGAAATAAAAGCGACGCGGCCGGTGTAGGTCTTGTCGGGGAAGGTGTCGATCTTCACGTCGACCGGCCGGCCGGGTTTGATCTTGCCGATTTCGCTCTCTCCCACGAAGACCTTCAGGTCCACCCGGGAGAGGTCGGCCATGGAGAGGACCTCCTGGCTGGGCGAGACCACCTCGCCCGGCTCTACGTTGCGGCTGAGCACGATGCCCGCATAGGGCGCATGCAACTCGGTGCGGGCCAGCTGGATCTCGGCCACGTTCAGTGCGGCGTTCGCCGAGGCCATTTGGGCCCGGGCGGCTTCCACCTCCTGCTCGGTCGCCTCAATTTTCTGAAGGTTGATACGGGCCAGCCGCAGCGCGGCCTGGCCCTCGGCCAGGCGCGAACGGGCCGTGTCGATTTCTTCGCGGCGGAAGCCTTCCTTGGACAGCAGGTAGGCCTGGACCGCGCGTTCGTGCTCCTTGAGGGCGGTTTGGAACGCGAGGTTGGCGGCATCGCGGGTCTTTTCGGCCACCACCCCCTTGGCGAACAGGTCGTCGTAGCGTGCCTTGTCCTTGCGCGCGTTGTCAAGCGTCACCCGGGTGGCCTCCGCGGTGAGCCGCGCGCGTATGATCTCCTGGGAGCGGTTGCCGGTTTCCTGCTGCGCGAGTTGGGCTTTGAGGGCTTGCTCGGCGGCTTCGGCGCGTTCGACCTCCGCCGGGAGCACCTTGCGGTTTACCTCCAGCCCGGTTTCAAGCTGCCGCAGGTTCTGCTCGGCGCGCGTGAGGTTGGCTCGGGCCTGGTCCCGCAGGGCCGCGAACTCCAGCCGGTCGAGGACGGCCAGAACCTGGCCCTTCTCCACTGCCCGGCCCTCGTCCGTCAGGACCTCCTGCACCCGGCCGCTTACCTGAAAGGCGAGGTTGGACGGGCTCACCTCGATCGTGCCCGAATAGTACAGCTCGGCGCTGCGCCGGTTGTACTGACCCCAGTAGACGAGGCCCCCGACCCCGAGCAGCAGCAATATGAACAGCCCCAGAATCAGATGCTTCCTCACGACCGACCTCTTTATCTACGAAATACGCGAAATACGCTAACGTGCATAATTACTCGGGTGTTTAAGCTGGAAGTCCAACTCAAATGCCAGAAGTCTTGGGTGATCACGCAGGATTTGTCCCTGAAAGCCTTCAGCCTTCGGCCTATCGGCTTGAGCAGTTACGCGTCGGCTCGTTTCTGGAGAAGTTTGCGGATCTCGTCGCTTTGCGCGCGGAGTTCGGCCGAACCCTTTCGTTCCAGGGCCTGCGCCAGTTTTTCCAGCAAATCCTCGAGCCGAATGGGCTTGAGCAGGTAGTCGTAGGCGCCATGCCTCATGCCTTCGACACTGGTCTCGAGGGAGGCGTGCCCGGTGAGCAGGATGACTTCGGCCGCCGGTCGGATGCGCTTGATTTCCCGCAGCGTTTCGATGCCGTCCATTCCCCCCGGCATCTTGATGTCCAGGATGACGACATCGAACGGGTGCGCTTTCGTCAGGCGGACGGCTTCCTCGCCGCTCGCGCAGCCGATGGTGCCGATGTTGCGTTTCTTGAGGCGGTTCATCAAGGTTTCGAGAAAATCCCCCTCGTCATCCACGACCAGAATATTCGGGTTCTGCATTCTGCCTCCGATAGGCGTTTTCGGGTCGACGGGCCGACCGGAAAGGGGTCGGCCCCCGGTTTATTTTTTTTCGGGTCGGACGATCGGCAGTGTGACCGTGAATTCGGCTCCTTGGCCCGCTTGGCTGCGCAGGGAGAGGCTGCCTCCCAGCTTTTCGATGATGGTGTAGCTGATCCAGAGGCCCAGGCCGGTTCCTTTCCCGGAGCTCTTGGTGGTGAAAAACGGGTCGAAGATCTTTTTCTGCATGTTCTCCGAGATCCCCGGCCCGGTGTCGGCGATGACGACGCGGATCTCGGAATCGTCGGCCCGGCTCTTGACCGAGACCGTGCCGTCCTTGCCGATGGCGTCGATGGCGTTGCTGATCAGGTTCAGGATGACCTGCTGCAGCTGGGCCTGGTCGCCGGCAATGATGGGGAGACTTTCCATCAGATCGGTCTGAATATCGATGGTGTTCGCGCGGGCGAAGTTTTCCAGGATATCAACGGTCTGGTTGATGGTCTGGTTGACGTCGACGTCCTCCAGGCGCGGCTCCATGCGGCGGGCGTATCCAAGCATGTTGTGGACCACCTTGCGGGCGCGCTCCACGTGCTCCTCGATTTTGGCGATGGACGTGCGGAATTCCTGCAGGTTTTCGCTTTTTCGGAACTCCTCCTCGTCGAGGAGGTCCTGTATCCAGCCGGTCTTTTGCAGGATGACGGCCAGGGGGTTGTTGATCTCGTGCGCCACGCCGGCCGCCAATTTGCCGAGGGCGGCCAGCTTGTCGGACTGCACGAGTTGGGCGTTCAATTCCTGCATTCGGGTTTCGGACTGGACCAGCTGCCGGATCATCATCCGGGTGGTGAAGACGGTGGTCAGGACGATGGCGATGATGCCGAGCGCGATGATGGTGATCTGGGCGTTGCGGGTCGCAAAAAGGGGTGCCAACTCGCTTTCGGCGTCGATGCTGATGACGAGCAGCCAATCCTTATTTTTAAGCCAGGCGCCGGCCAAGAGCAGCTTGCGGGCGTCGGCTCCCGGCTGTTCGAAGACCATCGTTTGCTTGCCGAAAAGCGAGACGTCCACCGGGGCCTTGTCGAGGATGTTCCCGCCGAAGCGCGGCTTGCTTTGCAGGATGCCCTCCTCGTTGAGCAGGTAGGCGTTGCCCGTCCGGCCGATGTGAGCCGCCTGCACGATTCGGCTGAAGATGTCCGGGTCGATGGTGGCCCGCAGGATCCAGCTTTTCTGATTTTCCTGGCGGCGGATGGCGATGATGAAGTGCGGCAGCTTCCGGAAGCCCATGTACACATTGCTGATGTAGAGCCCCTTGCTCATGACCTCGCCGAACCAGGCCTGTTCGTAGTAATTCTTGCCCGTGAGCTCGTAGGGCCCGACATAGGCCAGCTGCTGGCCGGTATGGTCGATGACCCCCAGGTCCACGAAGGCCCCGGCTCTCAGGTTCATCACATCCAGCTTGCGTGCCAGGTTGTCTTCGTTGGTCATGGTCTGGAAGCTGTGGGTGTCGGCGATCGCCCCGAGGATGGCGGTGCGCTCCTTCAGAAACAGGTCCAGGGACGCGGCCTGGTTCTCCGAGCGGTTGCGGATCTGTTCCCGGATTTTATCGACGTACATGTCGGCGAACTGCCGGTAGATGATGACGCCGAGGAGCAGCAGCGGCGTGAAAGTGACGAGCAGGGTGAGGGCAATGATTTTGGTCTGAAGACGTGAATAGATGTTGCCTTCCATCGGTGTCGCGCCCCCGGGCTGCGATGTGGCGGACTCCATCCGGCGCTCGCAGCATCTTTGCGCCCATATTACAGAAAATCACGGGAGATGCAACCGGCTAAGCCATCGCGACCAGCCGGTCGATATCCCCGCGGTATTTTTCGCGATAGTAATTCACATATGTGGGATTGGTCATGACCATGTCGAGTTGCCGGGTGTGCAGGGCCAGGTAGCCCAGAAGCTCCACCCGCTTGAGCATGTACGCCTCGCTCTGGGCCTCGACGCGGGCGAGCAGGTGGTCCTCCTTGATCTCGACCCGAAACCCGATCGGTTCCAGGATTTCGGCGATGAAGTGCACCCGGGCGAGCCGCCGCTCGAAATCCGTGGCGCCGCCCTTGAACTGGAAGCTCACGTAATTTTCCGGCGTGCGTTCGCTCACCAGGGCTTCCATGGTCGCGAAGTGAAACCCCAGTCGCTGGCTCAGGCTGCAGTAGTTCCGGGAGATCATGAAGTAGTTGCGTTCGGCGAACTTGGACCGCCTCCCGACGGTCAGGGCCGGGTTGGTGGTCGCCTGGAACATGACGGACAGCATGCCCTTGCCATCCATCGCCGGCGGCCCCTCCCAGGGGATGGCGACGAACCCCTTCCAGAAGGCGAGCATCGGAACCGAGGCGATCTGCGCGAGTTTGACGTATTTGCCGGGTATTTCCTCGTTGAAGCCGTCGTCCAGGTTCAGGATCCACCACTGCATGGGAACGTGGTAGTGCAGCTGTTTACTGGAACGTTCGGAGAAGCCGTGGTCCTTGCCGAAGTCGAACATCTCGCTCACGGATTTCTCGTGGATGAAGCGGGTGATGTCGTGCAGGGTCCGGCAGCCGGAGGGTGCAAACTCCGGGGCGTACGGGTCGAGCAGGTTTAGCGGCACGATCAGCCGG
>DATITS010000316.1:0-10085 GCA_035467535.1 Desulfobacterales bacterium | reverse complement strand
ACCGGGATGCTGACGGCGTTGTAGAGGAAGGTCAGGACGAGGTTCTGGCGAATCTTGCGGGTGACGGCGCGACTGAAATCCAAAAACTCGTTGATCTGGGCGGGCTCGGCCCGCATGAGGGTCGCGTCGGCCACTTCCTTTCCGAGGCTTCCACCCGCGAAGACGGCAAGCGACAGGTCGGCCTGGGACATAGCCGGGGCATCGTTGATCCCGTCGCCGACCATAAGCACCTTCTTTCCTTGTTTTTGAAGGTCTGACACCAATTCGGCTTTCTCCGCAGGCAGCCGGCCGCCCAAAGATTCCGTTATGCCCAGCTTGCGGCCGATGGCCTGGGTGGTCTCAATGCCGTCGCCGGAGACCAGGATCAAACGCAGCCCCCGGCGCTGCAGCTCCGCCACCACCTGCTCGATGCCCTCGCGCAGTTGATCGCCGAAAACCAGCACTGCGGCGGGACGGCCGCCGACACCCAGATAGACAAAGGAACTGCCGGCCGGGTGCCTGCGGGCCGGTGCGAGCAGCAGCCCCTGCCCTTCAAACGCTTCCGCGAGAAATTCGGCGGAGCCGATTTTGACCTCGAGCCCCTGCCACCAGCCGCTCATCCCGTTTCCCGCAGCCCGCACCACTGTCACGCGCTCCGGCCGGACGTGGTGCTCCCGGGCTTCGCGCAGCAGCTCAAAGGCGATGGGGTGCTGCGCCCCCTGCTCGAGGCCGGAAGCCAGGGCGAGGGCCTTTTCACGGGTGAAGTCGCCGAAGGAGATGATGCTTTGAAGCCGCCAGTCGCCCCGGGTCACGGTCCCGGTCTTGTCCAGCAGGATGGTGTCGAGGGCCTCAACCCGTTCAAAGGTTGCAAAGCTGCGGATGAGCATACCGTTGCGGGCTGCCAGCGCCACCCCGGCGACCCGGGCGAGCGGAATGGCGATCCCCAGGGCGCAGGGGCAGGCGATCACGGTGACCGTGACGGCCCGCAGCACCGCCGCATCGACACCCTGACCGCGCAGCCAGACCGCCGTCCCCGTGGCCGCGGCCAGCGATAGAATGGCCGGCACAAACCACTGCAGGACTTTTTCGGTCCGGCCCTCGCCCGGGCTCCTGAGGTTCAGGGTGTTTTGCACGACGGCGATCATCTGCCCCAGGGTCGATTCGGTGCCGACCTTGTCGGCACAGATCGTGACGCTGCCGTGGTGCAGGCGGCTGCCGCTGCGGATGGGGTCGCCGGGCCTTTTCACCACCGGCCGCGGCTCGCCGGTGATGGAGGACTCATCGCTCACACCGCCGCCGCTGACAATGATGCCGTCGGCGGCGACGATCTCGTTTTCCACCACCCGAAACAAATCGCCCGCGGCCAGTTGCTCCGCGGCGGCAAAGCGGCCATCGGGGAACGCCTCATCGACGATCCGGACCTTCAAGGGCATCAGGGAGAGGAGCCCCTCCAGCCCCTCCAGCACCTGGTCCTTGGCGCGCCGTTCGAGTATTTTCCCCAGCAGGACCAGGGTGATCAGCATGCAGGCGGTGTCGTAGTAGAGGTGGATACTGCCGGAGAGCAGGTTGAGAGTGCTGAAACCGAAGGCACTCAGCGCGCCGACCGTTATCAGGGACTCCATGCTGAAGGAGGCCTGGATGAGACCGCGCCAGGCGCGGCGGAAAAAGGGCAGACCGCCGTAACCCATCACCGCTGCGGCCATCACGGCCATGGGCCAGGAGATGCTGGCCACGGATTCGGCGGGCAGATCGGTGAAAAAGCCGAAGTAGAGCGCAAAGGAGAGCATCATGACGTTCATGGTCAGGAAGGCCGAGATCCCGAAACGGGTCCACTCCCGCCGCTGCAGTGCCTGATCGCGGGCCTCTCCCGGCAGGCTCACGCAGTAGCCGAACCGGCGGACGACGGCGATCATGCGGTCCGGGCCGGTGGCCACCGGGTCGTAGCGCACCCGCAACTGATCGGTGGCGAAGCTGCAGGTGGCGGACAAGACCCCCGGGGCCTGCGAAAGGGCCGTTTCGATCAGCCAGGCGCAGGCCGGGCACCACATGTTTTCGACTTTGAGCGCCAGCATGAGACCGTCGCGCGGAGGATGGGAGGTCGGTGCGGCGGAGGTTTCAGGGGTGGGCACCGGCAGGGGCAAATCGTCTGCGGAGCTTGGGATGAGGCCGCTCTCCCGGCATTTCCGGAAAAGATCGCTCTGCCGGAAGGCGGCGGGGTCGGCCGAGCCGGCGGCCTGCAGCAGGATGCTGAAGACTTGACGGCAGCCCGTGCAGCAGAAGTGGCAAGTCCGGCCGGCAAACGCACCTTCGATCCACTCGGTGCGCAGTGCCAGTCCGCAGAGGTCGCACACCCCATTGGTCTTGGCGGGTTTGTCGGCAGACGTCTTGGCGTTTGGCATGACGGGTAATTCAGATCACTGGCGCAGCCCCAGCGATTTGACGAAGGCGACCACACGCCAGCGGTCTTCGATCGTGATGGTGGTGTCGAGTGGCGGCTGGCGCCCGCCGGGGATGCCGTAGCTGACGCTCTTGAAAAGATCCCCGGCCGTTTTGGACTGGACGGCGGGGGAGCGAAAATCGGTCGGAAGCGGCATGAAACTCTGCCCCACGGTGCCCTTGCCGTCGTAGTTCAGGCCGTGGCACTGCGCGCAGAAGGTGAAGTACACGGTTTTGCCCCGGGCAATGGCGTTCACATCTGTCAGCGCCAGGGGGGGCGCGAGCGCCGGTCCGGGGGTGGCGCGCAGGACCGCTTCCCCGCCGCTGACCGGCACGACACCGGCTTCCATGCGGATCAGCGGTTCTTCATGCGGTTTTACGGCCGGCGTTTCGCGCATGCGGCCATAGCGAAAGTGGTTGTCGTAGAACATCAGCGCGTGATACGCCCCCAGCGCTCCGACAAGGATCACGGCCAGCGCGAGCAGCTTCTTCATTCGGCCCCCTGGAAAATCAGAATCTTCGGCGGAGAGGCCTCCGAGCCCTGCGGGCCGCGCACATGCTGGGGATAGGGCACCGGCGGGTACATGGCATAGTGCGACTCGCCGTAGACATCCGGGATGGGGCGGTAATCCCAGTCCGGCTGGCCAAGATCGCCGATCACCGTATAGGCCAGCCAGCCCTGGAACAGCACGATGCCCACCATGGCAAGAACCAGGCCCCACGTTTTAAACGCCGACGTTTTATGTTCCGGATGCATCTTCAGATTTTGACCCCCCACACCCCGGTTAAAATGATGTAAAGCAGGCACCAGACGACCGTGCCTACGATGATCAGGCTCACCACGAGCGGAAACGGCGCGTTGCGCCCCTCGATGCCGTCCGGGTAGCTCTCGATGATGCGGGTTGCGCGTTCTTCGGACCCCTTGCGGCGGACGTAGGCGTACCCGAGCCCCGCCCCGAAGATGACGATGAACACGAGGGTCGGAAACAGGTATGTTACGAAATGTTCAATGTTGAGAACCTCGAAGTTGCGCATATATCACCTCTCAGGGTGTTGAAAAACAAGCATCGGGCCGTCAGCCAAGGCAGATATAAGCTTGAGGCAAGAGGCTCGAGGCTCGAAGCTTAAAAAAAATCAGCCACCGCCAGCCAGGCTTCCAGCTTCGAGCGTCCAGCTTCCAGCCGATTGCATGTGAGCATTTACAAAAGCCGCACAACGCCGGATCACGGCCTGAGGTGCCGTTTTTCAGCAACCTGTCAGCGGGCGTGAGTGAGAGCAAAAACGATCACCGCCACACTGCCGGCCAACCCGCAGCAGGCCAGCGCAAGCAGCCCGCAGGTCTCGATGCGGCCCTTGCGGTTGAGCGGCGCCGGCGGTGCGGCCGGGGTGTTCTCCAGCGGCAGAAACCGCGCGCGCTGCTGCTCCCGGAACTGCCCGCGGCTCAACGCCCAGAAAAAAACGGCGAGGCTCACCGCAAATCCTGCCGCCATATAGGCGATGTAGTAAGGGAAATACATACCGACCTCGTTATTACTCTGCTATCTTAAACAATTTTCAACTACGAAATGCGCTAACTACTCGAAAGTGCTTGATCGTATCTTAACTCCCCCTTTCGCGCTTTTCGCGTATTTTGTAGTCCTCTCTTTCAGGTCCCTCACGGCTCCCAGGCCGCGTCGATGCCTTTCGGTTCCTGATTGGCATCGCTTTGATTGATGAAATAGGTCGCCACATAGTTTCCCACCTCCCAGATCTTCTGGGATTCCAGGTCGCGCTTGAAATAGGGCATGGCGGTCCCGGTGATACCGTTCATGATCTGGTAGTAGAGGATGCCGCCGGAGATCTCCCGCCCCTTCAGAATCGTGAAGTTCAGCGGTGGCGGGTAGATCCAGGGCTGGGCAGGCCCCATGCCGTCGCCGATGGGGCCGTGGCAGCCGATGCAGAAGTACTGGTAGATCTTGTGGCCGCGCTGCAAGCTAGCCGCAGTGGTCGGATACGGGTTGGGGATGCGGTGCCACCCGTCGGGGATCTGCTCCGCGAGCCAGCGGGCATTGACTTCGGGACCGGCCTCGTAGGCTTTGATGGATTCTTGCTTCCAGTGCCGCTGCCGCTCCATGCGGGTGTCGGCCATCTTCAGCCCCAGGCTTTGCACGTAGTGCGTCAGGGTTCCGATGCGCTCTTTGCCAAGCCACTCGAAGGGCGGCATGATGGAACTGGGCCGCGTGTAGCGCGGGTTCGTGAAATGGGCATGGTGCCAGTCGTCCGGGTGCTCGCCGCCCTCCTGGGAGAGGTCCACCCCGGTGCGCTGCGAGCCCAGCTGGATCGGTTCGTCGGCGAGGTAATCCCCGCTCTGGGCGATGCGCTCCGAGCCGATGTCCCAGTCGAACGCCCGGACCGACTGCGTGTGGCAATAGACGCAGCCGTTGGCGAGGTAAATCCGGCGACCGGCCTCTTCCTCCGCCGTGCGGGCCCGCCAGATCTCAGAGGGGGTCGTATCCTGCTGAACGTAGGGCCAGTAGACCATGGTCAACGCAATCGTCGCCAGCAGCGAGAGAACGCCGATCAGGATGACGGCTGGGGTCATTCGCATGAAGCGGCTCCGCGGTTGAAATAAAGCGATCGAATGATATTGTACAGCCCGATGTAGGCCCCGACCACGATCATCAGCCCGAGGGAGGCGCGCGTGACGTAGTAGGGCTGGATCTCCGGCAGCGTCCGGTAGAGCGTCTCACCGTTGTACCAGGCCTGCCCCTGGATCAGTCCCACGATGGTGAGCACGATCGCAAAGCCCGTGATGCCGATCAGCACCAGCCAGTACTGCAGGTCGGCCAGAAAGGTGCTGTGGAGCGGCCTGGAAGTGATCTTCGGCAGAATGAAATACAAGCCGCCGAGAGCCGTGACGCCGGCGAACCCAAGAACCCCGATGTGGGCATGGGCGACCACCCAGTTGTTGAAGTGGGTGATGCGCTGCACGTCGGGCAGCGCCATCATCGAACCCTGGATGTTGACGAAGAAATAATAGATGGTGCCGGTGAAGACGAACTTGGCTCCGATGTCGGCGTGGATGTCGCCGAGCTTGCCTTTGACCGTGTACCAGATGTTGATCAGGAAGACCATGACCGGGATCACCATGGCGACACTGTCCACGATCGCAATGGTCTTCAGCCAGGTGGGCACCGGGACCTGCAGCAGGTGGTGGGTCCCGACGTGGGTGTAGACGATGATCAGCGACCAGAACCCCAGCAGGGACAGGGTGTGGCTGTAAAGCGGGCTGCGGGTGGCGATCGGCAGCACGTAATAGGCCACCCCGAGGGCCATCGGCGACAGGAGCAGCCCAAAAACGTTGTGGCCGTAGAACCACAGCAGGATGGCGTCCGGAATACCGCTCAGGGCGCCGGTGTCCGGCTTCCAGATCACGTTGCCGAGGCAGTAGGTGCAGGCGGTGAGCACGACGGCGGCGGCCGCATACCAGATGGAGACGTAGAGGATCGGCTCCGTGCGTTGCCGGATCGTCAGCAGGAAGTTGACGATCACCAGACTGAAGCTGATCACCACCAGGATGTCCGCCGTCCACGGCAGCTCCGCATACTCGCGCCCCTGGCTGTGCCCGAGGGAGACGCCGAGCACGCCGACGGCCAGCGAGACGTTCCAGAACACGGCTGAAAACACCCCGAGCTTTTCGCTGTACAGCGTTGTTTTCAACAGCCGTGGCAGGTAAAAAAAGGCGACCGCCAGCAGCCCCGGGGTCACGAAGCCGAAGAGCACGGCGTTGACGTGCATCGGTCGCATCCGGCCGAACTGGATGTATTCGATGTTGGCCATGAAATCCGGCGCGATCAGGTAGCTGGCGGCGATCAGGCCGAAGGTCGTCGCGATGGCAAACCACAGGGCAGAGGTCAGCATGAACGCCTGGGCCGTCTGGTTGCCTTGAGGGATGCTTTCTTCAACGGTGCTCAACTCTCTCTCCTATCCCGGACGCTCAGCAGATATCGTAAAAAGACCTGCGACCGGCGGGTGGTTTCGCCCAAAGCCCAAGATCAAGGCGCGCAAATTTCGCGTTGCGAGGCGTACTTCCTGTACGCCGCAGCAAGAGCGAAATGCAGCGCAAGGCCGAGATTGGGCTTTCGGCGAAACCATCCTTAGTTGTGACAGGTGAGCCAGCAGTCCACGCTGGCCTTCTTTTCGCGATGGCATTCGATACACATGCCCATCTGCCATGTTTTCTGCGGCAGCCGCTGCAGGTTCTTGACCTCGCCGTGGCACTGCTCGCAGGCGATCTTGCTGTTGATGTGCCGCTGGTGGTTGAAGAACACGTGCTCCGGCACATAATTCACCTTGACCCAGGGGGTGGGAGTACGGGTGTTGAAATAATCGTGCTCTTTCTGGATCCAGGGGAATTTCGCGATAATGTAATTGTGGCAGTAAAGGCATTTCTCCACCGGCGGGATCCCGGGAAAGTTCGAATAAGCGACATACGGGTGGCAGAACTGGCATTGGATTTCCTTGATTCCGGAGTGGACGTTATGGCTGAAGGGAATCGGCTGCTCCGGGCCGATTTTGGCGGGCATGGCGTAATAGAGGTACAGATACGCGGCGATGAGCAGGATACTGCCCGCCGTGGCGAGTATGGCGGTTCGATTTCGTCTCACAACGTCCGCACCTTTCTAATTCAAACCCGCGCTGATCCCTTCCCGCGGCGCGGGAAACAGCTCGGGAAACGTTTTCAGCATCCCGGCCACCGCAAGCGCCATCAGCCCTGCGAAGCCGATGAAGATGAGCCCATCGGTGAGGTTGAGCGGCACCGCGGCGGCGGCGTGGTCCCAGGCCGGACCCAGCAGCAGCAGGTGCTCCAGCCACATGGCCACGATGACCATGGCGCAGAGCGCGATCATGAACCCGGGCCGGGTCTTGACGCGCTTGTTGATGAGCACGATGAACGGGATGATGAAGGCCATGATGAACACGGTCCAGGCCAGCGAGTTCCAAGGCGGCAGGATCGTGCGCAGGATCACGTAGTGGGTCTCCTCGGGGATGTTGCCGTACCAGATCACCGTCAGCTGGACGTAGAAAAAATCCGCCCACAGCAGGCAGAAGGCGAAGAACAGCTTGCCGACGTCGTGCAGATGACGGTCCTGCAGGCCCGAAAGGCTGCCCCGGCGCAGGGTGATGATCGCGGCCAGAATGATCAGGGCGCCCAGGCCGAGGTAGAACGCCTTGACGAAATGATAGGCGCCGAAGAGGGTCGAGACCCAGTGCGGGTCCATGCTCATGACCAGGTCGAACCCGATCAGGCTGAGCACCAGGGCGAACGCGAAGCAATATACACCGGCCCAGCGGGTCATGCGAGTGCGAATGCAGTCGGCATCGGCGGGGTCGCGCGGGGCGGAGCCGGCCACCATCCGCCGCAAGCCTGAAACGGCCGCGCCCGGCTCCATCCTGAGCCGGAGGGCCTGGCGGAGGAACATGAAGCCGATGATGTAAAGCATCAACAGCCCGGCGCCGTCGCGGGCAAAAACGAACGGGATGTTCAGCCACGCCTCCTTGCCGTGCAGATCTGCGTGCACCCACGGGAACACATGGGCGTTTCCGAGATACAAGACGAGGAACAGCACGAAGGAGAGCGGGAAGAAGCCCGCAAACGCGCCCGACAGCCCGTCCAGCGGGCCGCTCCAGCGGGCCCGGCTGATGCGGGTGACGGCCGAGAAGAGCACCGCGCCCTGGGCCACCGACGACCAAAGGAGAAAATTGATGAAATACGCCTGCCAGGCACGGCCGGGCTCCTGGCCCGCGGCGCCGACGAGAAAGGCCGCCAGGCCGGCCGCGGTGAGGAGGGCGGCAATCGCAAACAGCGAACGCCGGGGCGCGGCCGGGCTCACGACGGACTCCGATCGGGTGCGCGTGTTCATTCGAAAATCCTGACCTCCCCGCCCTTCTTTTCGAAGAAATCCGTCAGTTCACCCCGGCGGCTGCGTTCGCAGGCGGCCAGCACCCCGAAGTGCTCGCCGGAACAGCGCGGGTCGTACACATCGAGCCCCGCGTAGTCCGGCAGCCGGCAGCACGTGAGCAGCCCGATGACGTTGCCGAACACCGAAAACAGAATGGTAAATTCGAAGCCGACGATGAAAAAGGGGATCAGGGAGACGATCGGCTTGCCGCTGACGATCAGGTCCCAACGGGTGGATGTGAAAATGGCCAGCGCAAATCCCGAAAAAAAGCCCAGGATCCCCCCCGCGAGGGTGAACCACCCGACCCGGCCCTTCTTGAGTTTCAGGGCCTCCAGGATCTTGTGGCTGGGGACCGGACTGTGAGCGCGGCGGAACGCGAAGCCCGAGCCCTCCAGGTCGAGGATGGCCCGGGCGGCGGTGCCGTCATCCTTGAAAAGCCCCATGACGCAGGTTTCAGCCGGCATGGTTCACGGTCTCCTTCATTTCGGTCATGGACACCGAGGGCATGTGCTTGCAGAAGAGCAGGAAAAAGAAAAAGAACAGGCTGAAGCTGCCCAGCATGATCCCGTACTCGATGAGGGTGGGCGCATAAAGCCCCCAGGAGTGCGGGGGATAGTCGTGGGCCACCCCGCCGACGATGATCACGAAGCGCTCCCACCACATGCCGAAGTTGATGATCAGCGAGATGCCGAACAGCCAGGCAATGCTGCCCCGGAACCTTTTGAACAGGAACAGCATGGGGATGATCGTGTTGCATACGGCCATGAAGACGAACCCGTAGGCATAGTCCCCGAGCAGGCGCCAGCGGAAGGATTCGATTTCCACCGGGTTGTGGCTGTACCAGGCGATGAAGAGTTCCGTGCCGTAGGCCAGACCGACGATCAGGCCGGTCAGCACGATGGTCTTGGCCACATTGTCGAACACCTTCATCGTGATGATGTTCTCATAGTGAAAAATCCGGCGCAGCGGGATCATGAGGGTCAGCACCATGGCCAACCCCGAGTGGATGGCGCCGGCCACGAAGTAAGGCGCGAAAATGGTGGTGTGCCAGCCCGGCACGATGGCGAGCGCGAAGTCCCACGAGACGACGCTGTGCACGGAGATCACCAGCGGGGTGGCGAGCGCGGCGAAGAAAAGATAGCCGCGGCTGTAGTTGAGCCATTGCCGGTGAGATCCGGTCCAGCCGAGGGACAGCACGCGGAAGATCTTGTGCCGCAGTCCCGTGGAGCGGTCCCGCACGACCGCAATGTCCGGCAGCAGCCCCGTGTACCAGAAAAGGGAGCTGACCGTGAGATAGGTGCTGATGGCCACGACATCGAACATCAGCGGCGAGAGGAAATTCGGCCAGAGGAAACGCTGGTTCGGGATCGGCAGCATGTAGTACACCTGCCAGACCCTGCCCAAGTGAATAAAGGGAAAAAGTCCTGCACAGCAGACGGCAAAGACGGTCATGGTCTCGGCCGCGCGCGCGATCGGGTTGCGCCAGCCGGCACGGAACAGGTGTAAAATGGCCGAGATCAGGGTCCCGGAGTGGGCGATACCGACCCAAAAGACGAAGTTGATCAGGTAGGTGCCCCAGGCCACCGGTATGTTCTGGCCGCCGACGCCGATGCCGGTGAAGATCTGGTAGGTCCAGCAGCCGGCGCCGATGAGCACGCCGCAGAACAACAGAGCCACGGCAGCCCAATAGCTTTTGCGGGGCGGCGTGAGAGTGTCTATTACGGTCTG
>DATITS010000315.1:0-7296 GCA_035467535.1 Desulfobacterales bacterium | reverse complement strand
CGGTTGGTCCTCCCCGTAAAATGCGAAGGGCATAGAAACCGGTTATGCCCTCCGCGAAGACACCAGTATTCGTTAGAGTGAAAAGCTTACCAGCGAAAATGGGCAAATGCCTTGTTCGCTTCAGCCATCTTATGCGTATCTTCCCGCTTCTTCACGGCCGAGCCGCGGTTGTTGGAGGCATCCAGAAACTCGGCGGCCAGTTTCTTGGCCATGCCCTTTTCCGACCGCTGGCGCGCGTAGTTGATGAGCCATCGGAACCCCAGGGCCGTGCGCCGCGAGGGGCGGATCTCGGTGGGCACCTGGTAGGTGGAACCCCCGACCCGTCGCGAGCGCACCTCGATCATGGGGCGCACGTTCTCGAGCGCCTGTTCGAAGAGCTTCACGGGCGACTCTTTGGTTTTTTCGGTGATAATCTGAAAGGCCTCGTAGACGATCCCCTCGGACGTGCTGCGTTTCCCGTCGTGCATCAAACAGTTGATGAACTTGGCCACCAGTTTGCTGCCGAACTTGGAATCGGGGCGAATGCTCCGCTCGGCGACTTCTCTTCTTCTTGGCATAGCGACTCCGCTTTTGAATCAGGACGTATTTGCAGATGGAGAGGCTTTTCGGTGGACCTCGGTTCTGCAAAAGCAGTTTTACACGTTACGCATGCAGCAACTATGTTGTCGTGAGGGGCCCCCTTGGACCTGACCGCCCCGAACGATCATTTCGGCTTCTTGGCTCCGTACTTGGAGCGGCTCTTTTTGCGGTCTTCGACCCCCAGGGTGTCGAGGGTGCCGCGGACGATGTGATACCGCACACCGGGAAGGTCCTTGACACGGCCGCCGCGCACGAGAACCACGGAGTGCTCCTGCAGGTTGTGCCCGACGCCCGGAATGTAGGCGGTCACCTCGACGCCCGTCGTCAGGCGCACCCGTGCGACTTTCCGCAAGGCCGAGTTCGGCTTCTTGGGGGTGGTGGTGTAGACACGCGTGCACACACCGCGTTTCTGCGGCGCCCCTTTCAGGGCGGGCGTCCTGGTTTTTTTCTGAGCCCGTTGGCGCGCGCGGCTCACAAGCTGGTTGATCGTCGGCATGGTTTCCTCATCAGCGACTAATAATCTTTCTTACAAAATCGGGCATTTTTATATAGTAATTTGTTTTTTGTCAAGCACTTTCTTAGAGCGATTACGCACATTTTCGCTCCGACGGCGCCCAGCGCAGGCTGGCGGCATATCCCGCTCGGCCGTTTTTCGGGCCGAGCGACCGCTGGAGCGCTTTGGGCGGGTCGGCTCGAACGTTCCGGTTAAACGACCTCCACCTCGATATCCGCAAAATCGGGCATGCCGGTCCCGGCCGGGATGAGGCGGCCCATGATGACGTTTTCCTTGAGGCCCCGCAGGTGGTCGATCTCGCCCCGGATGCTGGCGTCCGTCAGCACCTTGGTGGTTTCCTGGAACGAGGCGGCGGACACCCAGCTGTCCGTGCTGAGCGAAGCCTTGGTGATGCCTAAAATCAACGGCTCGCCGACGGCCGGACGGCCGCCCTTGGCGACGACGGCCTGGTTGGCGTTCTCGAACCGGATCCGGTCCACCTGCTCCTCAGTGATGAACTCCGTATCCCCCACGTCCATCACCTTGACGCGGCGCATCATCTGCCGGACGATGACCTCGATGTGCTTGTCGTTGATCCGAACTCCCTGCAAGCGGTAGACCTCCTGCACCTCGTCCACCAGATATTTGGCCAGCGCCACCTCTCCCTTGATCTTGAGGATGTCCTGGGGGACGGCGGAGCCGCCGATCAGCGCCTCGCCGGATCGCACGTAGTCGCCCTCGTAGACGTTGATGTGCTTGCCCCGGGGAATCAGGTATTCCTTCTTGTCCCCGACGTCCACCGGCGTGATGGTCACCTTCTGTTTGCCCTTCTTGGTGCTCTTGGAGATCGCCACGTAGCCGTCGATTTCGCTCAGCACGGCCACCTCCTTGGGCTTGCGCACCTCGAAGAGCTCGGCCACCCGCGGCAGGCCGCCGGTAATGTCCTTGGTCTTGGTGGTGGCCCGCGGCAGCTTGGCCACGAGGTCGCCGGCCTTGACCGGGTCGCCTTCCTCCACCAGGAGAATCGCGTTGATCGGCAGGATGTAGCGCGCAAATCCGGAGGAGCCCGGCAGCTTGGCGGTTTTGCCATCCTTGTCTTTGATCGAGATGCGCGGCCTTTCCTCGGCGTTCTTGGACTCGATGATCATCTGGCTGGACTTGCCGGTGACCGGGTCGACTTTTTCCTGCATGGTGCGACCGTGCGCGATGTCGCCGAACTTGACCGCCCCGTCCACCTCGCTGATGATCGGGGTGGTGAAGGGGTCCCAGGTCGCCAGCTGATCGCCGGCCTTGACCTTCTGACCGGCCTTGACGTTCAGGTGCGCGCCGTAGATCACCGGAAAACTCTCGAGCTCGCGGCCGGTATCGCTCATGATGAGCAGCTTGCCGCCGCGCCGGTTCATGGCCACGTAAGCGCCTTCGGAGTTCTTGGCCACGCTCAGCTCGACGAACTTGACGGTGCCCTCCACGCGGGCCCGGATGTCGACCTGCTCGACGCGCCGACTGGCGGTGCCGCCGATGTGGAAGGTGCGCATGGTGAGCTGGGTGCCGGGCTCACCGATGGACTGGGCCGCCAAAATGCCGATGGCCTGACCGGCCTCCACGAGTCGCCCGTGGGCGAGGTCGCGGCCGTAACATTTGGCGCAGACCCCTTTCTTGGTCCGGCAGGTCAACACCGACCGAATCCGCACCGAGGTCAGACCGGCGCCCTCGATTTTATCGACGATGCGCTCGTCGATCTCATCGCCGGCCTTGGCGATCACGTCCTCGGTAAAGGGGTCGATGATGTCCTCGATCGCCGTGCGGCCGAGAATGCGCTCGCCCAGCACCTGGATGATTTCGCCGCCTTCGACCAAGGGCTCCAGCTCGACCCCCTGCAGGGTGCCGCAGTCGTTTTCGGTGATCACGGCGTCCTGAGAGACGTCCGCCAGCCGGCGCGTCAGGTAGCCGGAGTTGGCGGTTTTCAGGGCGGTGTCGGCCAGACCCTTGCGGGCGCCGTGAGTGGAGATGAAGTACTGCAGCACCGACAGCCCTTCGCGGAAGTTGGCGCTGATGGGGGTTTCGATGATTTCGCCGGAGGGCTTGGCCATCAGGCCCCGCATGCCGGCGAGCTGACGCATCTGGTCCTTGCTGCCGCGCGCACCCGAGTCGGCCATCATGTAGATCGGGTTGAAGCTTTCCTCCATGACGGGTTTGCCCTTGGCATCGAGGAGCGGGGCGCCGTTCGGCTTGAGCACCGGCGCCATCTTCATGACGTCCATCATCGCGTTGGCGACGTCGTCGGTGGCCTTGGCCCAGATGTCCACGACCTTGTTGTACTTCTCGCCCTGGGTGATCAAACCCTCGGTATACTGCCGACCGATCTCGGTGACCTGGTTTTCCGCCTTCTTCAGGATGTCCCGCTTGCTGTCCGGGATGATCATTTCGTCGATGCAGATGGACAGCCCGCCGCGGGTCGAGTAGCGGAAGCCGATGTCCTTCAGCCGGTCCGAGAGAATGACGGTCGCCTTGGCGCCGAGGTTGCGGTAGACGTAGTCCACCAACTGGCGCAGGGCCTTCTTGTCCATCACCGTGTTGACCGTGTCGAACGAGACCGCCGGGAGCTTGTGGACGACCTCGAAGAGGTGATAGCCCTTGTCGGCGTGAATGATCGGGCTGAAGTCACCGGTCTTGAGCGCGTAGATCCGGTCGACGTCGGACTCATTGCAGTTGAAGACGCTCTTGAACTCGTTGTAGGTGAGGGTCCCGATGTTGCCGTCCGGACTCCGGTCGGGGCTCTGGGACATTTCGCGCACCAGGTCGACAAACGCGCGACCCTCCCGCAAGTGTTCCTGGGCCTGCTGGGCCTCCACCTCGGTCGGCACCATCAGGTGGCGCAGCTCGAGGATGTCCACCTTGGGGATGACGTCCCACAGAAGCACCCGGCCCACCGTGGTGTCGTAGCGCTTGCCCTGCATCCGCACGACGATCTTCGAGTGCAGTTCCACGGCACCGGCGTCGTAGGCCGAACGCACCTCCCCGGTGTTGGCGAAGATCTTGCCTTCTCCACGGCGGCCGGCAATGCCGCGGGTCATGTAGTAGGTGCCCAGCACGATGTCCTGGCTGGGGACGATGATCGGGCTGCCGTTGGCCGGCGACAGGATGTTGTTCGAGGAAAGCATCAGCACGCGCGCCTCGATCTGAGCCTCCACCGACAGCGGGACGTGGACGGCCATCTGGTCGCCGTCGAAGTCGGCGTTGAAGGCGGTGCAGACCAAGGGGTGCAGCTGGATCGCCTTGCCCTCGATCAGAATCGGTTCGAAGGCCTGGATGCCCAGCCGGTGCAGCGTGGGCGCCCGGTTGAGCATGACCGGGTATTCCTTCACGACTTCATCCAGCGTATCCCAGACCTCGGGGACCTCGCGCTCCACCATTTTTTTGGCGCTCTTCACGGTGGAGACCATGCCCTTCTGTTCGAGCCGGTAGTATACGAACGGTTTGAACAGCTCGAGGGCCATCTGCTTGGGCAGCCCGCACTGGTGCAGCCGCAGGTCCGGCCCGACCGTGATCACGGTGCGGCCGGAGTAGTCCACCCGCTTGCCCAACAGATTCTGGCGGAAACGGCCCTGCTTGCCCTTCAGGGTATCGCTCAGGGACTTGAGCGGCCGCTTGTTGGTGCCGGTGATGACCCGGCCGTGCCGGCCGTTATCGAAAAGGACATCCACCGACTCCTGCAGCATCCGCTTCTCGTTGCGCACGATGATGTCCGGCGCCTTGAGCTCGATCAGGCGCTTGAGCCGGTTGTTGCGGTTGATCACGCGCCGGTAGAGATCGTTCAGGTCGGAGGTGGCGAACCGCCCGCCCTCCAGCGGCACCAGGGGCCGCAGATCGGGAGGCAGGACCGGGATGACGTTCATGACCATCCAGGCCGGGTCGACCCCGGAGCGCCGGAACGCATCCACGATCTTCAGGCGCTTGGCCAGTTTCTGCCGCTTGGCGAGCGAGCCCGTCTCCTGGATTTCGATCCGCAGCTCGTTGTAGAGCTTCTCAAGTTCGATCTCCTTGAGCATCACCTGGACCGCCTCGGCGCCGATCCCGGCGACGAACTTGGTGCCGTAGGTCTCTATGGCCTCCATGTACTTCTCGTCCGAGAGCATCTGCCCGCGCACGAGCGGGGTGTCTTTGGGGTCGAGCACGATGTAGCTGTCGAAATACAGGACCTTCTCCATGTTCTTCAGGGTCAGGTCCAGGAGGTTGCCGATCTTGCTCGGCAGGCTCTTCAAAAACCAGATGTGCGAAACGGGGGTGGCAAGTTCGATGTGGGCCATCCGCTCCCGCCGCACCTTGGACTGGATGACCTCCACCCCGCATTTTTCGCAGATGACGCCGCGGTGCTTCATGCGCTTGTACTTGCCGCAGTTGCACTCGTAGTCCTTGGTCGGCCCGAAAATCTTGGCGCAGAACAGGCCGTCGCGTTCCGGCTTGAAGGTGCGGTAGTTGATGGTCTCGGGCTTCTTGATCTCCCCGTGGGACCATTTGCGGATCTGCTCCGGCGATGCCAGCGCGACCCGGATCGCCTTGTATTTCTTCGGATCGATCGGTTTTGAAAAGAAATCGTACAGTGTGTCCATCGGCTCATCCCTGTGTTGAGGGGTTCGTCTTCACCCGGTGCGGGCCGCCACTCGGCTGGTTATTCCGTAATCTGGGGCTGGTCGACATCCTCCAGGAGATGGATGTCCAGGCCCAGGGATTGCAGTTCCTTGGTCATGACGCGGAAAGACTCCGGAATGCCGGGCTCCAGAATGTTCTGGCCCTTCACGATCTTTTCGTACATGCGCGTGCGCCCGGCCATGTCGTCGGACTTGACGGTCAGAAATTCCTGCAACGCATACGCGGCCCCGTAGGCTTCCATGGCCCACACTTCCATCTCGCCCAGGCGCTGGCCGCCGAACTGGGCCTTGCCGCCTAACGGTTGCTGCGTGACCAGTGAATAGGGCCCGATGGAGCGGGCGTGAATCTTGTCGTCCACCAAGTGGTGCAGCTTCATCATGTACATGGTGCCGACCGTGACCCGCTCGTCGAACGGCTCGCCGGTGCGGCCGTCGAAGAGCCGCATCTGGCCGGAACGATCGTGGCCGGCCTCCTCCAGGAGGGTCTTGATCTCCTGCTCTTTGGCGCCGTCGAACACCGGCGTGGCCACGTGCACCCCGTTCTTGTAGTAGCGGGCGAATTGCAACAACTGATCGTCGTCCAGGCTGCCGATGACCTTCTTCTCCGCGGCGCCGGAAAAGATCTTGCGCATCTTATCCCGCAGCACTTTGGTCTTCTGGTCCGCGAGCAGCTGATTGATCTGCTCGCCCAGCCCCTTGGCCGCCAGCCCCAGGTGGATCTCGAGGATCTGGCCGACGTTCATGCGCGAGGGAACGCCGAGCGGGTTCAGCACCATGTCGACACAGGTCCCGTCTTCGAAATAAGGCAGGTCCTCGACCGGCAGGATCCGAGACACGACGCCCTTGTTGCCGTGCCGGCCGGCCATCTTGTCGCCCACGGAGAGTTTGCGCTTCATGGCCACATAGACCTTGACCATCTTGATGACACCCGGCGGCAGCTCATCGCCGCGCTCGAAGCGACTCGCCTGATGTTCGAAGGCGAGGCGGCAGAGCTCGCGCTGGTCGCGGTAGCGTTCCAGGATCTCGTGGACCAGCTGGGTCGTCTGCGGGTCCTTGAGCACAATGTTTTCGAGCTGGGCAACGGGGACATTCGCGAGGGTCTTGGCGTCGAGCTTGACACCGCTTTCGACCAGCACCTTTTTGCCCTTCTTGATCGGAGCGGACGCCTTCTGCCCGCTCAACAGCTCGATCAACTGGGAACGCACCACGTTCTCGATCACCGCCAGCTCGTCGTCCCGGTCTTTTTCGAAGCCGGCGATCTCCTCGTCCTCGATCACCCGCGTGCGGTCGTCCTTCTCGACGCCCCGCCGCGAGAAAACCTTGGCATCGATGACGATGCCCTGGATGCCCGGGGGCACGCGCAGCGAGGTGTCCTTGACGTCGCCGGCCTTCTCGCCGAAGATGGCCCGCAGGAGTTTCTCTTCGGGCGACAGTTGACTCTCTCCCTTGGGGGTGATCTTGCCGACCAGGATGTCGCTCGGCTTCACCTCGGCCCCCAGGCGAATAATGCCGCTGTCGTCGAGGTTCTTGAGCGCCTCGTCACCGACGTTGGGGATGTCGCGGGTGATCTCTTCC
>DATITS010000314.1:0-20047 GCA_035467535.1 Desulfobacterales bacterium | reverse complement strand
CAAGTAATCGCCCGCCCCTGCCGGCCTGAAAAAAACCGATACCGCCATGATCCCTGATTCGTTCTTGGCCGAGATGAAAGGCATGCCCAAGCGAGACTTCGCTGTAGGAGTGCAGCGGAAATTTCTATGCGGAATATCTATAAAACGGCAATAATGTCCTGTTAAAACGGCGTTGCTCGTGAAGCCCGGCCACTTCTCCGCTGTCACGGCTCTCCGGTGAAGTCGAAGCTCAGCCGCGTCTGCAGGTTCCCGATGCGGATGAAAATTTCCTTCAGCAGGCGCTGCTCGATCCCCGAGAGATCCTGGGGGTTTATAAAATTGTCGGGTGCAACGCCCTCTTCGAAGATGGCCGCCACTTGCCGCACCAACCGCAGCTGCATCAAGAAGCTGTAGCCCTGTTCGATCTCGTTGTAGTCTTTCGCGGGCAAAATCCCTAACTGCATCAATTGACGCAACCGTTCCAGGGTGTTTGTCTCCGCTACGCCATGCTTCAAGGCATACACACGGGCGTAGTCGACAACCGGCAGCATGGCCCGTTTGATATCGAACTTGTTGCGGTGCTCGCCCTTGGATTCCAATACAAAGTTACGGAAAAATCCGAGAGGAGGCTTATGGAGCAGCGCGTTCTGCGTCAGATGCCGGAAGAAACCGGACCATCCTTTCAACGATTCAAGCAGGTGTTCCCGAAGCTGAACGATCAATTCGGCATAGCCGAAGCCCGCCCGAAAGTCGAAGAAAATGCTGGAGTAAAGCAAGTCCTCCGCCTCTGCGGCGTGAATCCATTCTGAAAAGCGACGCTTCCAGACGGACAGCGGCTGGCAGAGCTTCGGGTTTCTGGCCATGACGTCGGCATTGCAGAAGCGGTACCCGCAGCGGTCCAGCGCCGTGCACACAACCTCGCCGATCTTCCTGAAATAGTCGTGGACCAGTTCCGCGGCGCCGGGGGATGAATCTTCGTAGACGATGGCATTGTCCTGGTCGGTCTTGAGCGTCTGCTCCTTCCGGCCTTCGCTGCCGAGTAACATAAACACGAATTTCACGGGCGGCGGCTCCACGTCCTTCAGCACCAGCTCACACACCCGTTTCAGAACGGCATCGGATAGGGCCGTGATGAAGCGATTCAGAGCCAAGGCCGGGGTTCCCGCCTGGATCAGGGCCTGGACGATTCGCGGCAGCCGAAGCTGGACCTGTTCGACGGTCCCCACGGTCAACGCCGCGGCGATATCGCGGATGAGAAACAACGGCGATTGGCTCTGCCGGCCCAGCACGTCCTGGTTGGTCAATACCCCGACGACCTTTTGCTGAGCGTCGGTGACCGCGAGGTGTTTGATCCCCTGCTGCATCATGGCCATCAGTGCCTCGAAGACCGGGGAACTTTCAGATATGGTTTTCAGCGGCGTGGACATGATATCGGCCACCGGCAGCCGGACGCTGCGCCCCTCCGCAATCACTTTTTTGCGCAAATCGTTGTCGGTGACGATGCCGACCATTTCACCGGTTGCCCCGCGCACGAAAATGCTGCTGCAACGGCGCCGGCTCATCATTTCGGCAGCCTGTTGGACCGGCAGATCGGCGCTGCAGGTCATCAACGACCGCGTGTAAATCTCGGACACTGCCAGGTTGAACAGAACCTGGGGTTCGGTCCGCGGGGTGGCGCTCTTGGCAATGATGGCGGAGTAGGTTCGATCCATCATGCGCTTGCCGAAGGCGTCGGTGAAAAACTCGCTGAAGACGTCGTGGCGCCGGCACAAATCGAAAAACGCCCCATGGGCCAGCTTGCAAAACGTCGTGTCCTCGATGGTGCGCAGCGTGCGGACCGCCAGCATGTCGTTGACCAGCATGGAAATGCCGCCGAACATCTCCCCTTCACCGATGAAGCTCGCCATCGTTTTTACCTGGTTTTCCTCGAAGTAGCGTTCGGCAGCCCCTCTCTGGATGATGTAGAGCCCATCCACCCGCGATTCGCCCTGGACGAAGACCACGGCGTCCTTTGGAAAAAAAACGCTGCTGGTGTTAGGCGCCAGCGCGTGCAGTTCTTCTTCGGGCAGGAAGGAAAAGGGCGGGACCCGCGACAGGAAATGCGTCACTTGCGTTGCGGCGATCGCCCTGGCGTAGGTTTCATTCTCCATCCGCTGGCTGAATGCCCGGTCGAAATGATCCAGTATGAATGCATGGCGGTCGCACAGATCGAGAAAGGTTTTCTTGGGCATCAGGTAAAGAGCCGCATCCTCCATCACGACCAGGCTGCGGATCGACAGCCCGGAGTTCATCAGGATAGAGATGGCCCCGAAGATGTCTCCGGGGCCCAGCGCGCCCTGCAAGCTCTTCCGTCCGTTGCTCTCGAAGAAGAGTTCCAGTCTCCCGGAGCGAATGAGGTACACGTAATCGAGCGTGGTCCGGCCCTGCAACGCGAGAACCGTTCCCCGGGAAAAGGTCATCAGCGACATCTTCGATACCGTCTCCTCCAGGACCGGGAGCGGCAGCAGTGAGAAGGGCTGGGTCTTGGACAGCAGTTCAACAGGCTCGGCTGGCATGTTCGCTCCTCTTCACCCGCAGCACTCTGCGCCGGGGCGGTTTGACAATTCGCGCCGATTCCGTTTATAAACGATTCCACGACGCATTTCGAATTGCACCCACGTTCACCACCGGGGCCCAGGCAGGATTCATGACACCCGACCGTCTGAAAAACCGGCGACTGGCAGGCGTGTTCCTTCTCGGCTGGGTTCTCTTCAACTATCCCGTTCTCTCGCTGTTCAATCGACACACCACCCTGCTGGGAATTCCGCTACTCTACGCCTATGTCTTCGGCGCCTGGGCGCTGGTCATCCTTCTGATCATGCTCGGCGTCCGTTTCAGCCGCCGACCTCCCGGGCAAGGCCGTTGACGCCATGCTGACGACCGGAACCATCCTGCTGGTCGCCTTCGGCTACATGGGGCTGCTCTTCGCCATCGCCTATCTGGCAGACCGTCGGGCGGCCAAGGGCCGAAGCATCATCAGCAACCCCTATATTTACGCGCTCTCGCTGGCCGTCTATTGCACGGCCTGGACCTTTTACGGCAGCGTGGGGCGTGCGGCCGCCGGCGGCCTTGACTTTCTCCCCACCTACATCGGTCCGACCCTGCTGTGCACCCTGGGCTGGGTGGTCCTGCGCAAGATCGTCCGCATCAGCAAGGTCCACCGCATCACGTCCATCTCCGATTTCATCGCCTCCCGCTACGGCAAAAGCAGCACCCTGGGGAGCATGGTGGCGATCATCGCCGTGCTGGGCATCATCCCCTACATCGCCCTGCAGCTCAAGGCCATCTCGATGAGCTTCAACATCATCAACCATTACCCCCTCATCGTCATGCCGCGGCATGTCGCAGACATTCCCGTGTTAGGAGATACCGCGTTTTACGTGGCGCTTCTGCTGGCACTGTTTGCGATTCTCTTCGGCACCCGCCACCTCGATGCCACCGAACGGCACGAGGGCGTGGTCGCCGCCATCGCTTTCGAATCCATCATCAAACTGCTCGCGTTTCTGTGCGTCGGCGTGGTGGTGACCTATGGCATCTTCAATGGATTCGACGATCTGTTCGCGAAAGCCTCGGCGCTGCCCCGGCTGCAGGAGCTTTTCACCTCGCACATCCACACCAACCAATACTTCGGATGGTTGCTTGAAATCATCTTGTCGATGCTGGTGCTGATCTGCCTGCCCCGGCAGTTCCAGGTCATCGTCGTCGAGAACGTCAACGAAGACCATCTCCAAAAGGCCATGTGGTTGTTCCCACTCTACATGCTGGCGATCAATGTTTTCGTGCTCCCGATCGCCTTCGGAGGCAGCCTATTTTTCACTGCCGGGGTCGACGCCGACACGTTCGTCCTGACCCTGCCCATCGCCATGCGGCATGAGGTGCTGGCCCTGCTGGTCTTCATCGGGGGCATGTCGGCGGCCACCGGCATGGTGATCATGGCCACGGTCGCCCTTTCGACGATGATCTGCAACGACCTGGTGATGCCCGTGCTGCTGCGCCTGCCCTTCGCCCGCTTCGCCCGACGCGGCGACCTCAGCTCCGCGGTCCTGAACATTCGCCGGGGGAGCATCGTTTTGGTGCTCTTGTCGGCCTATGCCTATTACCACTTCATCGGCGAAGCCTACGCCCTGGTGTCCATCGGCCTCATCTCCTTCGTGGCCGTCGCCCAGTTCGCTCCCGCCATGATAGGGGGCATTTTCTGGAAGCACGGAACCTGCACCGGCGCCATCAGCGGTTTGGCGGCCGGATTTTTATCCTGGGCCTACACCCTCGTGATGCCATCGCTCGAAAAAGTGGGCATCCTGGATGAACGCCTGGTGACCGACGGGCCGTTCGGCTGGCCCCTGCTCAAACCCTACGCGCTGTTTGGCCTGACCGGTCTCGATCCCATCGCGCACGCCGTGTTCTGGACGCTGCTGGCCAATGCCGGCTTGTACGTGGGCGCCTCCCTCTTCAGCCGACAGAACGCCCTCGAGCACACCCAGGCGGCGCTCTTCGTCGATGTGTTCAACTACCCCGCCAAGCCGGAAGACTCCTCCATCTGGCGCGGCACGGCTTTCGTGACGGACCTGCGCTCCCTGCTGGAGCGCTTTCTGGGAACCCAGCGGACGGCCGAGGTATTGAACGCCTTTGCCGACAAGCGCAAAATCCGCTGGGGCCCGCTGTCCACCGCCAACCCGGCGCTCGTCACGTATGCCGAAACCCTGCTGGCCGGCGCCATCGGTTCCGCCTCGGCCCGCGTGATGGTCGCCTCGGTCGTCAAGGAGGAGCCGCTCGGCCTCGGCGAGGTGATGAACATTCTCGACGAAACCCGCCAGGTGATTGCCTATAGTCGCGAACTGGAGCGAGCGCACGCAGAGCTGAAATCCGCCAACCTCCGCCTGCAGGAACTCGACCGCCTCAAGGACGAATTCATCTCCACCGTCACCCATGAGCTGCGCACGCCGCTGACGGCGGTGCGGTCCATCGCCGAGATCCTGCACGCCAACCCTCGGCTGCCGGAGGACCAGCACGGAAACCTGACCGCCCTGGTCGTCAAGGAGAGCGAACGCCTGACGCGCCTGATCAACCAGGTGCTGGATTTCCAGAAGATAAAAACCGGCAAAATGCAATGGCAGATGCTGCCCGTCGACCTGTGCGAGATCTGCCGCGAGGCGCTGGCGTCGGTCCGCCAGCTGATCGACGAAAAGCACATTCACGCGCACCTCGATCTGCCGGACCACACCCCCCCCGTCTTCGGCGACAGAGACCGTCTCGTGCAGGTCATGATCAACCTCCTTTCGAACGCCGTGAAGTTCTGCAATGATGCCGGCGGCCGGATCGATGTGCGCCTGAACGTCCTGCACGAACGCCTGGAGGTTGAAGTGACCGACAACGGCGTCGGCATCCAGGCCGAGGACCTGGAGAGCATCTTCGAAGAGTTTCGCCAGAGCTGGCACGGCTTCCGGGGCCGTCCCGCCGGAAGCGGCATGGGGCTGGCCATCACCCGGCGCATCGTCGAAGTTCACGGCGGTCGCATCCGGGCCGAAAGCCGGCTTGGGCTCGGCTCCACCTTCACCTTCACCCTTCCCCTCACATCCAACCTTCAAAAGGGATAGGCTAGTACTTCATCCGTGCATAAAAGGTTTTCTGCGAAGCCTCCCGGGCTTGTTTCAGTGTATCGATCCCCGCCGCCTTGAGCAGCGGCATCAGCTTGAGGAAGATTTCCGCCGTCGCGGTCGCGTCCCCCAGGGCCGTGTGCCGCCCCTTGATGGTAATCCCGAGCCGACCGGCAATGGCTTCGATATTGTGCTCGTCCAGCGCGGAGTGGACCACTGCGGAGAGCAGCATGGTGTCGAGCACGGGGTTCTCGAAGCGGATGCCGGCGCCTTCTCCCTGCAGCTGCAGCAAGCGCATGTCGAAGGCGGCGTTGTGTGCCACCAAAATCGTCCCTTCGGCAAAGCGCTGGAACGACCGCAGCACTTGCCGCACGTCCGGCTGCCCCTCCAGCATTTCGGGCTGAATGCCGTGGATGCGGATCGATTCCGGCCGCAGCGCGGTTCCGGGCTTCACCAGTTGTTCATAGCACTCGGACGCGATAAGGCGGCCGTTGACGATCCGCACCGCCCCCAGAGCAACGATCTCGTCGCCTTCGCGCGGGTTGAGTCCGGTCGTCTCGGTGTCGAAAACGGTGTAGGGCAGCCCCGCAAGCTGTCGGCGGTCCAGCTCGAACGACTGCCCCGGTTGGTTGAAGAGATCGAAATCGTAGTAAACCGGCCGGGCGGTGGCCAAGACGGTCTTCCATCGAGGCTGGACGGCGTCGGCCGGCTCCGCCAACTCCAGCAACAGGCGCAGGTAAGATTCGGAACCGTTTCCCAAAGACTGCGAATACAGCTCTGCCCGGTGCCGCGTCAGAATTTCCTTGAGCGTGAAACGCAGCCCTTCGTCCGCAACCGAAACGGGCTGCAGCTCCCAGCAGTGAAGCGTTTCCAGGCGCAGAGGCGTCCCTGGCCAGACGAAATCGATGCCCACGAACCGGTCCTTAGCCTCCAGCCGGCACCGCAAAACGGTATGCCCGAACTCCGCTCCGAGGCGCTCCAGGATGAACACCAGCGCCAGCGCCATGGAGGTGTTGTCCAGACGGATCCAAAGTGCATCTTGCACCGGTCCCATTTGCAGGTCGAGCCCCAGTCGGTCACCGGCTTTTCGCCGGACCGCATCGAGGAAGTCCTGTGCCCGCATGCGCGCCAGCGGTCCCGGCGGCCGGGTGGAGGCGGCATATTCGACCATGACGCGATCGGTGGCTTCTCCGGCGGCCAAAGCCTCGCACCGAATGATGCGGTGGAATTCGTGGCTCTTGGCCGGCGGCAGTTCCGGGAAATCGAGAATCAGCTCCACGGACGAACGGATGCTGGCCAGGGCCCGGCGTACGCGGATGGTGTAGGATTGCAGCAGCGACTCCGCGCGCCGGAAGGCCTCCATCTGTTCCGTGGCGTCGGTGAGAATAAGGGCGAAAGCGGTCATCTCGCGCAGCGGACCGAGGATGTAGACCGTTTCGACCTGCAGCAGGCGCCCGCTGCGGCCGGCGATCACGAAAGACGACGCCAGTTCGCGCCCACCCCGACGGAGATGGGCGGCGATTTCGTCCAACGCGCTGGTGATGAGAGGTTTGTCGATCGCGCTGAAAATCGAGCGGCCCAGTCCGACGGACCCGTCGGGCTGGGCACGCTGCAATCCGGTCGCTGTCTCACCCGAGGACTCCAGAAGCTGCCGCGCGCGCTCGTTGTAAAGGATGATGCGCCCTTCCGGGCTGCAGACCAAGACCCCCTCGGGCAGTTCGGCCAGGGCCACGGAAAGGATGTTTTTCTCTTCCTCGATCCGGGCGCGCGCGTCGGCGATGCGCTCCCCCACGGAGCGGTTAAGCGTCTCGAAGGCCTCGG
The DNA here is from genome assembly GCA_035467535.1 of Desulfobacterales bacterium. GTDB lineage: Bacteria > Desulfobacterota > Desulfobacteria > Desulfobacterales > SpSt-501 > SpSt-501. The sequence goes on along the minus strand of DATITS010000314.1, from coordinate 12,614 downwards.
CAGAGAAGTTGATGGCAGCCGTGAGCTGCTTTATATCGCGGCTGCCTTCGACGCGGATGCGGTGCCCCGGGTTCACGCCGTGCATAATGCCGGTTTCGTCGGCGATCTTGCCGATCGGGAACACGTAGAGTCGGAACACCCACTCGATGGCCAGGCCCGCCCCGGCGATCAGCAGGAGCGCGGCGCCGACGAAATAGATACCATGCGGATGGATCAAACTTTTCAGAATCGCGGACTCGGCGGGGGTGAGGTCCAGCCAGAACAAAACGGCAAAGCACCCGACCACACCAATGGTAAACAAGATGCACACCAGAACAAACAGCCAAAAGCCGTAATGCTTCCTCAGCCGCGGCATGCGAGCAACTCTTTGACCTGGGCCATGAGATCGGTGTTCGAGAAGGGTTTGGTCACGTAGGCGTCGGCCCCGAGGTCCAATCCCTTGGTCACATGGGCCTCGCTGCCCAAAGCGGTCAGCAGCACGATGCGGATGTCCTTCCAATCCTGGTTTTCGCGCACCCGCTGGCACACCTCGAAGCCGTCCACGACCGGCAGCATGATGTCCAGGAGGACTAGGTCCGGATGGTGCTTGGCGATCGCCTCCATCGCCTCCTCACCGCTGAAAGCCACGATGGTTTCATAGCCGTTCTGCTCCATCAGGAACTGCAACGCCACGATGAGGCTTGGCTCGTCATCCACGATAAGGATCTTTTGGGCCATGGGTTACCTCGCGACCATCCTTGACACGGGGCATCGGTATGTCACGCGAAGGCGCACGAACCTCGACGGGTCTTTCTGGGAAGCCACTTTCAAATCCCCCCAACCCCCTTTATTAAAGGGGAGTAAGAGAAACCCGATGCCTCGCCCCTCCTTGAATGAGGGGGCGCAAGAGGACCCCGGCGTTTCTCCCCCCTTTGGAAAAGGGGGCCGGGGGGATTTCGTTCCACACGAGTTATGGCGCCGCGCGCCATAACTAGCTTCTCAGGCTTTTCGCCCCTCGGCATACCCGACCGTGTTGAGCGCCTGCTTGATCTCATCGAGACTCACCGGGTCGTCGATGGTGGCAGGCATTTTCCACTCCTTGTTGTCGGCAATTTTTTGGATCGTACCGCGCAGGATCTTCCCGGAACGGGTCTTGGGCAGCCGCTTGACGACCGTGGCCGTCTTGAAGGAGGCCACCGGGCCGATCCGGTCGCGCACCATCTGGACCACTTCCTTGATGATCTCATCGTGGCCGCGCGTGACCCCGGCCTTCAAAACGATGAACCCGATGGGCACTTGGCCCTTGAGGGCGTCGTCCACCCCGAGCACGGCGCACTCGGCTACATCCTGGTGGTCGGACAGGATCTCCTCCATGGCGCCGGTGGACAGCCGGTGGCCTGCCACGTTGATGATGTCGTCGGTGCGCGACATGACGAAAACATAGCCGTCCTTGTCGATGAACCCGGCGTCGGCCGTCTTGTAGTAGCCGGGAAACTCCTCCAGGTAGGCCTTGGTGAACCCTTCGTCGTTGTTCCAGAGGGTGGGCAGGGTACCGGGCGGCATGGGCAGTTTGGCGACCAGGGCGCCGATTTCCCCGCTCTTGACCGGTTGCTTGTCGGAACCCAGGACCGCCAGGTTCCAGCCCGGTGCGGGTTTGGTCGGCGAGCCCTCCTTGACCGGGAACTGGTGCAGACCGAGGCAATTGCCGGCGATGGCCGAACCGGTCTCGGTCTGCCACCAGTGATCGATCACCGGGACGTTCAGCTTGCCCTGGGCCCAGCGCAACGTGTCCGGGTCCAGGCGCTCGCCGGCCAGGAACAAGGTCTTAAATTTGGAAATATTGTATTTCTTCAGATGCTCGGCATTCGGGTCCTCGCGCTTGATGGCCCGAAAAGCCGTGGGCGCCGTGAAAAGGCATTTGACCCCGTGCTGCGAGATCACACGCCAGAAGGCGCCGGCGTCCGGCGTGCCGACCGGTTTGCCTTCGTAAAGAATGCTGGTGCAGCCTTTGAAGAGCGGGCCGTAGACGATGTAGGAGTGCCCGACCACCCAGCCCACGTCCGAGGCCGCCCAGTAAACGTCGCCGGCGTCCACGTTGTAGATAGCCTTCATCGTGTATTTCAGGGCGACCACGTGGCCGCCGTTGTCCCGCACCACGCCCTTGGGAATGCCGGTGGTGCCGGAGGTGTAGAGGATGTAGAGGGGATCGGTGGCCTTGACCGGCACGCACTCATGCGGTTTGGCCTTGGCCATGACCTCGTTCCAGTCCAGATCGCGCCCGGGCTTCATCTCGGCCTTCTGCATCGGCCGCTGCACGATGATGCAGCGATCGGGCTTGGAGCGGGCCATCTCGATCGCGCCGTCCAGGAGCGGCTTGTAGGGGATCACCCGGTTGACCTCGATGCCGCAGGAGGCCGACACGATCAGCTTGGGCTTGGCGTCGTTGATGCGCACGGCCAACTCCGGCGCCGCGAAACCGCCGAACACCACCGAGTGCACGGCCCCCAGGCGCGCGCAGGCGAACATGGCGACCAGCGCCTCGGGGATCATCGGCATGTAGATGATCACCCGGTCGCCCTTGGCCACGCCCTGGGCGGAAAGGGCGCCCGCGAAGCGGGCCACCTCGTCGCGCAGCTCGGCAAAGGTGAAGGTCTTTTCTGTCTGCGTGACGGGGCTGTCGTAGATCAGGGCCGCCTGCCCGCCGCGGCCCCGGTCCACGTGCAGGTCGAGCGCGTTGTAGCAGGTGTTGAGCTCGCCGCCGGTGAACCACCGGTAAAACGGCTTGCGCGAGTCATCCAGCACCTTGTCCCACTTCTTGTACCAGTGGCACTCTTCGGCGACCCTGCCCCAGAAGCCGTTGGGGTCTTTGATCGATTGGCCGTGGTCGGCGTCATACGGGTTGGTCATGGGTGATCCTCCTTGGGAATGTCTTGGGTTTAACAGCAACGGTGGTGACTTTGTAATAAGCCCAATTTCAGCGTTGCGCCTCATCTCGCAGCCGCTCATGCGGACTGCACGTATGCCTCGCTCCGCGAACTGCGTGCACATTGGAATTTGGCCTTATTACAAAGTCATCGCTTAACAGGGCGGATAGTTTGTCGGAGCGGCTTCCAGCCACGATGGCCGCGGCTGGAAGCCGTTTCTGAGTTTTCCCCCTCTCCCGGCGGAAGGGCCCGGGGAGGGGGAGTACATTGCCCGGATCAGGTGCACCGCAGGGTGCACCTGATCCGCATCGGGCTCAGCCCCACAGCCCCCAGCCGAAGCTGGCGGTAAAGAGGATGCAGAAAGCCACGATTCCGATCATCCACAGGTCTTCGGGTTTCATAGTCGAATTTCTCCTTTCCGGAAAGGGAATTTCATTTCGTCGGTTTAGGCTTCCTTGACCACGATCATCTTTTCCTTCTCGGCGCGCTCGAGTTGCACCGCGCTGGTGGTCGACAGCTCGCACTTGAAGCACAGGGCCCACATCAAGACGATGCCGATGATCCACCAGGCGATCTGCCAGGACCACAGCGGCGGGAACCCGGCGAAGGAGAAAGCCGTGTTGCCGAGGATGCAGGCCGGGCCGATGGCGAAGAAATACCAGAGCGGGGTGCCGATCTTCATGACCCCGCGCCACTTCTTGGCCGACTCGCTGGGCGCGTCGATGCTGTCGAGGAACGTGCGTATCTCGTTCTGGCGCTTGATGGTTTCCTCATTGTCCTTGATGCCCAGCCCCTTGCAAATGAAAGCCACCACCAGACCGACGAAAACGCCCCAGAAGGCGCAGTGCATGGAAAGCAGATTCGGCCAGACGGCGTAGGTCAGGTAGACCGCAATCATGCCGGTGAGCACGCCGAGGACGGCGCCGATGCTGGGATAGCGGACACCCCAGATGACCGCGACCAGCAGCACGTACATCACGAAGCCGAAGGCCGTGGCCAATGCCCCCAGGATGACCAGGGCCGCCTTGGAGTTCAAACCGATCAGCACCGCGCCGACGGTCAGAATGGTGGCGAAGAGCCGGTTCATCCAGATCTGCTCGGCATGCGAGCACTCCTGCTTGCGGATGTATCTCCACCACACGTCGCGCAGCAGGATCGAGCCGCCGGTGTTGATGTAGGGGGCGGCCGTGGAGTGGATGGCGGCGATGGCCCCCAGGAACACGATGCCGAGAACGAACGGCGGCAGGTAGTTGGCCATCAGAATCGGCACCACGTCGCTGTCCTTGGTAAGATTGGTCAGAACTCCGCTGACTTGGAGCACCTTGGCGCCCATGCCCTGGATGGCGGTGAAGTAGAAAAGCGCGAAGCCGACCACGAAGGTGGAACAAAAGGCCTGCTGCCAGCCCAGAACCTTGGGGCTCTTGATCCCGAAGAAGTTCATGGTGAAGGCCGGGGAGGACTGGATGCCCATCAGCGAAAACATGTAGGTCAACGCCATCACCGCGGTCCAGATGGTGGTATTATTGGCCTTGGCGTAGGCCCCCGCGTTGCTGGTAAAGAAGATCACGCTGGGCACCTCGAGGAGTTTCTTGTCCAGCTTGCCGACCGCCGCCGAGAACCCCGTCCAGCCGCCGAACTCGGGCCGTTGGATGACGAAGTAGCCCAGCAGGATGATGCCGCCCACCAGGAAGCAGAACTGGAACACGCCGACCCAGGCGCTCGCCTTCATGCCGCCCGTGCAGACGTAGAACCAGACGATGAAGGCCATGATCCAGGCGCCCCAGACAAAATCGAAGCCCGCGACCCACTGGAAGAGCGCCGCCGAGGCCATGATCTGCACCGCCGAGTAGAAGAGCGAATACAGAATCGCCGTGGCGACCACCAGGAAGCGCAGGGCTTCGGTGTTGAAAAAATAGGCGTACATGTCCCCGGGCGTGATGAAGCCGTAGCGCTTGCCGAGCAGCCACTGGCGCTTGGCGAAGAAGGTCCCGGAGATGGGGATCGTCAGCACGTAAAACGACGCGAAGGCGTAGGCCAGTCCGTCGCGCCAGATCAGGCCGGGGTGCCCGATGAAGGTCCAGCCGGAGAACGAGGCCGCGGTGGCGGCCATCAAAAAGGCGATGAAGGGTACAGACCGGCCTCCGATGGCATAGCCGGCCGAGGTTTTTTCAGCGAAAAAGCCCTTCAGGCCTTGCCAGAAAGCGTAAGCCACGTAAATGCCGAGCATGATGTATACCCAGGTAATTCCGCTCATTGTTAGCCCCTCCTTTGAAGTTTAGGTGAAGCGCCTCACACGATGCGCGATACGCGTGTCACGATGAGAGATTTGCCGGTTCACCTCCTTTCTCACCTGCAAGTCATTTGCGTTCGCTTGAGTCAATCGTTCTTGATGGGGACGGCAACATGTGTCACGTCACCCTCCCCCATCCCTCCCCCGCGAGGGAGGGATGGGGTGGAGTGTCGTTGTGGCCGCTTTCGGGACGAAATTCATGGAAAAAGCCCCGGGTCAACCCCTGTCCGGCATCAGTCGGCCATCTTGCGGATCTCTTCCACGATCTCGGGATTGGCCAGGGTGGTGACGTCGCCGACATCCTTCTTGTTGGAAATGGCCCCCAGCACCCGGCGCATGATCTTGCCGGAGCGGGTTTTCGGCATGTCCTTGACGATCCAGACATGGCGCGGCTTGGCGATCTTGCCGATCTCGGTCGAGATGGCGTCGGAGATTTTCTTTTCAAGCTCCTTGCTCGCCGTGAAGCCCGGCTTGAGCGCCACGTAGAGGTCGGGCTCGCGGCCCTTGATCTCGTGGGCCACCGGCACCACCGCGGCCTCGGCCACCTCCGGCACCGTCAGCGCCGCCGACTCGATCTCCTTGGTCCCCAGGCGGTGGCCGGAGACGTTGATGACGTCGTCGATCCGGCCCAGGATGCGGTAGTAGCCGTCCTGCGCCTCGACCGCCGCATCGCCGGTCATGTATGGCCAGTCCCGCCAATCTTTGCTCTTGGGGTTCTTGCAGTAGCGCTCGTAGTAGGTGCGCACGAAGCGGTCGCGGTCGCCCCAGATGGTCTGGAAGCCGCCCGGCCAGGGGTTCTGAATGCAGATGTTGCCGGCCTTGCCGGCTCCGCGTGGAATCTCCTTGGCGTTCTCGTCGTAAATGATGGGGTGGATGCCCGGCATGCCCGGCCCGGCGCTGCCCGCCTTCATGGGTTTGATGGCCGGGATGGTACTGCACAGGAAGCCGCCGGTCTCGGTCTGCCACCAGGTGTCCACGATAGCGGCCTTGCCCTTGCCGACGAAGTTGTAATACCAGCGCCAGACTTCGGGCTCGATGGGCTCGCCCACGGTGGTCATGTGCTTGAAGTTGTAATTGTACTTGGCGGGCTCCTCCGGGCCGATCTTGCGCAGCGCCCGGATGGTGGTGGGCGCCGTGTGGAAGATGTTCACGTCCAGGTCCTGGGCGATCTTCCAGGCGCGGCCGGCGTCCGGGAAGGTGGGCACGCCCTCGTAGATCACCGTCGAGGCGCCAAGCGCCAGGGGTCCGTAGACGATGTAGGAATGGCCGGTGATCCAGCCGATGTCGGCCATGCACCAGTAAACATCCTCGGGATGGATGTCCTGCACGAACTTGGAGGTGCCGGCGACATAGGCCAGGTATCCGCCCGTGCTGTGCTGGCAGCCCTTGGGCTTGCCGGTGGTGCCGCTGGTGTACATCAGGAAAAGCGGTGCCTCGGCCTCCATTTTTTCCGGCTCGACCCGCGCGCCGTAGAAATCCTTGAGGAGGTCGTTCACGAAATGGTCGCGGCCCTTGACCATCGGTTTGGGGCTGGAGGCCTTGCCGGGGTAGCGCTGCCACACCAGCACCGTGTCCACTTTCTGGCCGTCCTTGGCCGCCAGGTCGCAGGCGATGTCCGCGTTCTGCTTGTGATCGCCGAGGGTGCCGTTGCGCCAGTAGGCGTCCATGGTGATGAGCACCCGGCTCTGGGAATCCACGATGCGGTCGGCGCAGGCCCGGCCCGAAAAACCGCCGAACACCTGCGAGTGGATCACTCCCAGCCGGGCACAGGCCAGCATGGTGATCGGCAGCTCCGGCACCATGGGCATGTGCAGCGTAACGCGATCGCCTTTCTTCAACTTGGCGAAGTCACGCAGCAGAGCGGCAAACTCGTTCACCCGCACGTAAAGCTCCTGGAATGTGATGTGCTCGTACTTTTCGTTGATGGGCTCGGGGGCGAAATGGATGGCGGTTTTGTTCTTGTTTTTGGCGAGGTGCCGGTCGACGCAGTTGTAGGACGCATTGATCTTGCCGCCGACGAACCATTTCCAGCAGGGGGCGTCGCTGGTGTCGAGCGTGGTGTGCCAGTACTCGTACCAGGACAGCAGGTCGGCGTATTCCTTGTAGCAGTTGGGAAAGTTTTCCAGGCCGAACCGCTTGTAGATCCCCTCATCGGTCATGTTGGCCTGGGCGATGAAATCGGCCGTGGGATGAATGTAGGATTCCTCCCCCCAGTGTACCGCAATTTCAGCTTCGGATGTCCCGGTGATCTCTTTCTCTGCCATGCCTGTCCTCCTTTTTTTGGGATGAAAGCCGCAACCAAAGCAGGTGACGGTATAAGTGCGGGTTCTATGCTCTCGGCAGCCTCCTTTCTGATGAAGTGATGTGGGCGATGGAACCGGCGGTGGAAGCAACCTAATCCGAGTCCCGCTTGACGATGCCTCGCCCGAAGATGTCGAATGCCACGTCCAGCGTTGGTTTCAGAAAAGCTTTGCGCGAATCGAGCGACCGCTTGCTCTCTTCCCAGAGGACCAGCCCTGAAAACATGGCCCACAGGACCACAGCTAACTGCATGGGCTTGCGCTTCAGAAAGCTGCCGAGTTCGATTCCCTCCGCAAAGATTTCAGAGAGCGTTTGCAGTGATCGCCGCGATAGGTCCAGTATCTGTTCGTAAAGTTCCGGGGAAATGTTGTCTAAAGTTTCGCTCGCCTGGAGGTGGGAGAGGTTGATCAGCATGAGGGGGTCGATTTCGTATAGTTCCAACAGTGCTTTTTTAACGGAATCGATTCTTTGGTCATCGGAGAGATTCTTTGTCTCTTTCACACGCTGCAGGCTCAGCTGCAGGTGCTTGAGCATGCGAATCGACAGGGACGCATACAGCTCATCTTTGTTCTTGAAGTAGATATAGAGGGTCCCGGGGCTCAGTTCCGCTTCGTCAGCGATGTCCTTGATGGTGGTTCGGGAAACGCCTTTGGAAGTGAATACCCGCTTGGATGCCGCGATGATCTGCTGGCGGCGGCGTTCCCGATCTCTGAGCTGGCGCGTTTGAATTCCCATAAATTTAATGAATTTTATTCAAGTTGTATTTTCTTATAAAAAATGTTTATTGCGTATGTCAAGATAAATCTTTTCATTTTTTATAGTTAATTTTAAAATATGATTGGTGCTACAATGTGTCACCATTTTCGACCTGCAGGGAGGGGTCTTCGAGGAAGTTGATCCACACAGCTTGAATTTTTTTTTTAGAAGCGCTAACAAGGGGTCAATCGAAAGATGGCGGTTCCATGTCGCGAAATGCCGGTGGGGTGGGAGGAGTTCGCATGCGTGCCATTCTTGAAAAATGGGGTTCAATGCCGCTTGTCGTCAAAAAGGCGATCATCTTTTTGCTGGTCGGCTGGGCCGCTCACTATGTTTTTTATTTCGGGCTAATCGCGGAAGACCAACCCGAGCGAATTACCTACCTTCAACTGGGTGTAGGCATCGGGATCTGCTACTGCGTGGCAACCATCAGAAAATGGGCCCGGCGGCTGTGCATTTTTTTCAACATCGTCATGGTGCCGATGTACGTCCTGTTCACCATTGCGTTCACGCAGGGCGGCAAAATCAACATTGCCATCCTCACCGCGTTCATTGCGGCCTCTTTTGCTCTTTCACTTTATTATCTGCTTAAGAAAGAAACTGCTCAGTTTTTCTCCCCGCCGGAAAAAGAAAATAGGCAGGAAACAGGTGATTCGGCACGCGAGCCGTAAAAGGGGAGAATCCGAATCGAAGGCATCAGCGGCGATGCACGGAAGATGAGCAAGGTGCGCAGGCTCAGCCCGTTTGGCGAAAACCACCGGAGGAACAGATCATGCAGCTCACGCCCAAAGACGTCCCCTGCCCTTGCGGCCATGTCACCACCCTGAAGACCAGGAAGCTCATGTGCATCAAGTGCGGCAAATACGTCTTCTACGACGAGCACGAAAGAAAAGCCCACCGCCGCCTGACCCTGTTTGTCACCATGGTCATGGCTCTGGCGCTGGGCCTTGTCACTTACTTCTTCGTGGAAATGGTTTTGGGGCCCTTGAAGTTGCTGATGGAATAAAACACCCAACTTCTTTCGTCCGGGTTACCACAGCCGGCTGACCAACCGCAGCGATTTTACCTCCTCAGGCCGGATGTTCTGCTTGGCGTAGTTGACGACGTATTGAGGTATTTGCCCGGTTTTCAGGTAGGCATTGAAATCCGTCTCCGTTTTTGAATCGGAAAACCTCCAATCGGCCCCGGAGCGACGAAAAAGGTCGTAGACGCTGCATTGCCGGACCATCGCCAGGCTGGCAAGATATTCATCGTTGCTGATAAAGGCTTTTTTACAGTAGGTATTTTCGAAATATGCCAATGCGGCAAAGTAAGCCACTACCAGCATGATTAGTAAATCCGCATTTACGTTGACCATGACACCATCTCCTTAATATCGATTTCTGGTCGAGCGGGTCCGAAGCCACGGGACCAGTTGCTTTTCATGTCAGCAAGCTTTTGTTACCATACGTCAGATTTCCCCTATTGCAACCCTGAGTTCCGGGACAGCCCCTCGGTACTAAACTTATCAATATTAGTTTGTGTCCATCCAGAAATGGTGTATTTCGGTTCAGGCCAAGGCCGCAGCGATTTTGCAACCGCAGGCGTAGTCCGTCTACGCCGAGGATTGCGAAGAGCGAGAACGCCGGCATGGGCTGAAAGATGCCGTTTATGGATGGACACTAGTTTGTTTTTTTACATTTACCGCCATGGCATCCAGCCAGCGGATCGTTCCGTGCTTGAAAGACAGGGGCAAAGCGGCTTGATGATTAATTCATTGGCAGGCGAGCTAAAAATCTTTAGCAGTTTTATGGCAATACCCTACCTTATCTGAATGAGGGATGCCCTCCTTCAGCCGTAGCGGTGAAGCTGCGGGAACCGTCTACTGTTTTGGAGCAACCTGGGCCGGCTGGCTCCCGGCCGGGCTTGACGCGGGCGCCTGCTCCGCGCCGGCCTTAGCTTTCTTGCCCTCTTTCTTGGCATCATCGGCGCCGTCCACGTCGGCGATCGCCCCCAGGCTGGGCGGTGCTTTTTTCGAAAGGTCGCTGGGTTGCCCGCCTTCCTGGCTGCAGGCGAAAAGCATCACCGCCGCCCCGATCACAAAAAGCCCCAACACCCAACACAATTGACCTTTAAGCCGACTGCTGTGCTCCATGGTTGCTCCTTTCCTTTTTGGCGTATGGATCAAGACTTTGTTAGATTTACCACATAGGTCGGAATCTCCATTTCAATAGAAGATCAGCGCAACACGCAAACCCGGGCTCAAGCGCCGGCTGATGCATCAGGATGGCGGCATCGTAGCTGAAATGAAAGGCGGATGCAAGTGTGTAAAACCGCTGATAGGCCAATGTCCTATCCGCCGGCTTCAGAAGTGCGCTTCTCCAGGGCAAGGCAAATTTCCAGGTCGCACTGCAGGCAGCGGTTAACTTCAGCCGATATCTGCTGCTCATCGCAGCTCAGCTCTACCTCGTCAAAACCCGCCCGGCGCATCGACAGAGGCAGAGATGGCAACCCAACCCGCATCACCTCAGCAAATCCCTCTCGCGTTCCCCGTCATACGGTTTCCCTTTTCCGCCTTCCACCGTCCACTTTCCGCATTCAATGACACCCTCCCCACAGGAATCGCAGCGCTCCGAATCGACGTGGACCAGGTAGACCTCATAGTCCCTGAGCATCTTTCCCATCGATCGGTTGCCTCGAGCTACTTACTTGTACTTGCGGATGGCCCGTTCAAAGCCCGGCATCGCATTGCGGATGACCGCATCTTCAACGCAATACGCGATGCGGAAGTGCCCGGGACCGTGGAAGCCGCTGCCGGGGACCGCCAGCACCCGCTCGGCCTTGAGCGCTTGCACGAACTCGACGTCGTCGGCAATCGGCGACTTGGGGAAAAGATAGAAGGTGCCGGCCGGCTTGACGAACTCATAGCCCATGGCGCCCAGACCGTCGCAGAGCATGTCGCGCTTGCGCTGGTAGGCGGCGATGTCCGTACTCTCTCCCTGAAGACAGGCCACGACGCGCTGCATCAGGGCCGGCGCGTTCACAAACCCCAGGATGCGATTGGCGAGCGCCATGCCGGCGACCAGCGCTTTGCGATGCGTCGCCAGAGGGTTCACGGCTGCAAACCCGATGCGCTCTCCGGGAATGGAGATGTCCTTGGAGTAGGACGTGGCGATGATGCTCTCCCGGTAAGCCGCAAAAATGCTCGGCACCGTGAGGCCGTCGTAGACAACCTTGCGGTAGGGTTCGTCGGAAATCAGGTAGATGGTGCGGTTGTACTCCCGGCCCTTCGCCCCGAGGATCTCGCCCAGGGCCCAGAGGCTTTCGGCGGAATACACCGCGCCGGTCGGGTTGTTCGGCGAGTTGATCAGCACCACCTTGGTCCGGGGCGTGATGGCATCGCTCAGCGCTTTCAGGTCCAGTTGAAAATCCGCAGTGCTCGGCACGGTCTGGAGCACTCCGCCGTGGTTGTTGGCATAGAATTTATACTCGACAAAACAGGGCACCGGGGTGAGCACCTCGTCGTCGCGATCGAGGAGGGCCTTCAACGCCACATTCAACGCGCCGGCCGCCCCGCAGGTCATGAGGACATCGGCACCCTCCACCTCCACCAGCTGCTCCTGCGAGAGAAAGCCGGCCACCGAACCGCAGACGTCGGGATAGCCGGTGTTCGGCATGTAGCAGTGCGCATCCAGGCCGCAGGTGCTGACGATCTCCAGCAGCACCTCCTTGAACTTGTCCGGCGGCGGCAGGTTGGGGTTTCCCAGGCTGAAGTCGAAAACGTTTTCGGGTCCGAATTCCCGCTTCAACTCGGTGCCTTCTTCGAACATCCGCCTTATCCAAGAGGAGCCGGCGATGATAGCCTCCATTTTTTTCGCGATGGTCATGGTTTCATTCCTCCAGCAACAGTCTGCGTCAGCAAGTGTGAGGTAATACGCCCGCGCGCTAATCAAGCATCCCGCATCCGGTATCTATTTTTTCTCCAGCTCGCGCCACTTGTAGTCAATCAATTCGAGCAGCACCCCGTTCACTTTCTTCGGATGGACGAAGGCGAATTCGCAATCCCGGAACGGCCTGGCCCCGCCGATGAAGGGATAGCCTTTGCCCTGGAGTTCGCCCATGGCCTCGCGGGTGTTGTCAACGTTGAAGCTGATCAGCATAACGCCTTCGCCCCGCTTCTCGATGAATTTGGCCACATCGCCGTCGGCCGTGGTCGACTCCATGAGCTCGAACCCGATCTCGCCCACCCAGTAGCGGGCGACCCTGATCTTTTCCGGCTCATCGACATACTCGTCGTCGGGTTTGGACTTGCCGAGGACCGGCTCCCAGATTTTCCGGGCGTCCGCGAGGTTTTTGACGGCAATGCAAATGTGGTCGACTTTGTT
>DATITS010000313.1:0-21806 GCA_035467535.1 Desulfobacterales bacterium | reverse complement strand
TGCGAGCACCCCCTTGCCCGCATAGCGTTTCAGGTCGCCGTCGCGCAACTCCACCGCCTCGTTTTCACCGGTCGAGGCCCCTGAGGGAACCGAAGCGGAAACGCGAATGCCGGTGTTCAGCGCGCAAAATACGCGCACGGTCGGATTCCCGCGGGAGTCGAGAATCTCCATAGCGGACAGTGAGCTAATTTTGGGCTTCATTATTGCATCCTCCTTTTTTCAGCGTTTAACCTGCTTGATCAATTCTTTCGAAGAGTTCTACACACGGAATCACATTCCTTAAATTCGATTTTGGCTCCTTGGGATCAGTGAGAAAAATATGACCCGATTCGACCTCGGGTTTGCCCTCTTGGCGTAAAAACGCTTCGAAAGACAGGTAAAGTGGCAAAAAGATTGAAAGGGTTTGAGGATACACGACAGTCCCCCTCTTTGTGTTCGCCGTTCAAAAAAAAGCCTGCTGTGGTAGCGGGCGCCTGAATTAAACCTTGCCGACGGCTCCCACCGCATGAACCCCTGTGCAGTAGGAGTCATCAGCTCGAAATAATGAGCAGTTGTGAGGGGGACTCCATCCCCAGGGAATGATCATCAAGAAAATTTATGAATTATTCACCTTCTCCCAGTTTGTCTCGAACGTGGTGTCATGCAGCGTGTAAGCATATCCGAGCATGTTTCCATATCCCGGAAGCTGGCCTTCTTTTATACGCCAGAAGCAGAGATAAATCGCTGGGACGATCGTGTTTAAATCCGACGTGTTCTGCCAGGCCTCTCTTTTCTCAATTACACGCCATAGAGTTCCATATTTTCGACTCCTAACCGTGTCCCCAACTCTTGGCAATCTTTTTTCCCGGATCACGTCATCATGGGTTTCATTCATGGCAATTTCCTCCTTGTTGTGGGTTAGGTTGGAGGGTCATCGATGCCAAAGGAACGGCACCATGAAAAAAACGATGCTTTCAGCCCAGGAACAGTTCAGAAAAATATGGAAATTGCAGAAGGAGAAGTCGTGAAGCTGGATGGTTTACTTTTCAGTGATGGTATCCCATCCCGCATAGCTCACTGGAGAAGCCCCATAAATATATGGGATCATCCCTTCAGTTGCCAACATACTCCCTCCGCATGGAACTTCCGTGCAGTAGGAGTCATCAGCTCAGCCGAATGAGCGATTATACGGGGGACTCCATCCCCAATTCTTTGTACAACAAGGCCGATTTGGAATCAAGAGCTTTGAAAGTTGTTTGCCGGAGCAATAAGCTGACTCAAGCGCCGAATTTCGCCATGCGCCCGGCATAGGCCAGCGCCATCGGCATCAGGTCCACGGCCGGAAACTGCCCAAGTGCGCCCTTGAGGCACTCGCTCTCCCCGAAGCCCTGGACGGGATTTCCGCGCCCCCCGCTCGGCGCATGCAGCAGCGTGGGCACGGGGTGCCAGGAGTGGGCTTTCCATGCGGCTGGCGTACTGTGATCGCCGGTGACGATGAATACGTCGGGCTTCAGGTCGAGAATGCGCGGGATAACCGTATCCACCTTCTCGATTTCGGCGGCCTTGGCCTCAAAGTTTCCGTCCTCGCCGCGGCTGTCGGTGTACTTGTAATGCACAAAGAAGAAATCGTAGGCTTTCCAGTTGACCTCGAGCGCCGCCAACTGGTCGTCCAAGTGGTGCAGCCCCTGAAGCACGTTCATCCCCACCAAGGTGGCCAACCCCTTGTACATGGGGTAGACCGCCAGCGCCTGAGCCTTGAGCTTGTAGACTTCGTTGAACTGCGGCAGCCCCGGCTCCTTGGCCCATCCCCGCAAGGTCACCATGTTGGCCGGTCGTTCCGCTTTCAACACCTCCCGGGCGGCTGCAATCCAGTGGTTGGCGAGGTCCGCGGAGGGCTTGGCGTCAGCGGACTGAGCCGCCACAGGCAGCGGCAGGGCCCCGATTTTCTGAGGATCGGTCTCGTTCAGCCGGGCGGAGAGCTCCGGTCCGCGAAAGATCAGGGCAAAACGGTAATCTTGGACCGGCTCGACGAAGATCTCCACCCCTGGCAGCCGGATGGCACGGAGCTTTCGAACCAACTCGACGCACTTTTCCGTCGGGATGCGGCCAGCGCGGCGATCGGTGATGCGCAGGTTCTCGTCGACCGTGCAAAAATTGCCGCGCGCGGCCAGATCGTCCGGAGTCAGGGCGAACCCTATGCCGAGCGCCTCCAGCACCCCGCGGCCGATGAGGTATTTGACCGGATCATATCCGAAGAGGGCCATGTGCCCGGGGCCGGACCCCGGCGTGATGCCGTTGCCGATCGGGATCGACAGCCCCAGCATGCTTTCCGACGCCAGGCGGTCGAGGTTCGGCGTGCGGGCGAATTCAAGTTCGGTCGGGCCTCCTGGTTGCCGGGGCATTCCACCCAGGCCGTCCAGGACCAGCATCACGATCTTTGCATCGCTCTCCAGGGTCAACTCCCGCATCAACTCCATGTCCGTCATGTCGCCTCCTCTGGGTGAAGAGTCAGTCAGTGCCCATGACCTGAGTTTAGTCGATGGCGGCCCCATGTCAACGCAAAATTATGGCAGCGGCCGGACCGGCATCTCGGCGCGTCCCCGCACCACAAAGAGCACGGTGCCCAGCAACCCGAACGGGAACGCACAGATGAAATTCACCTGAAGGCTGATTTCCCATACAACTGCGCAGGTGAAAGCTGCGATTGAAACGACGATGTCGCGCAGCAGGTAGCAAAACCCGATCATGCCGTCTTAATTGTCTTCTGGAGACAGGTCTACAATCAGCGCGGTCTTGAATCGGGATTAGCGGAACGACATTTCAGTTGAAACGCGATCTGCATTTCTTGCGTATAGATCACGTTGTGATATATTTATAATAGTTGGCTTTACTCTTCAGATATATAGCTTATAAAAGAATATCAGAACAAATATCACATACAATACGGCACTCTAATATTCACAATCTTCTAGAGAAGCCTCGCTTGCCGAACCTGAAGAAGACGGTGACAGCCTTCGACCCGTCGGGCCTGCGTGTTTATGATTGCAGAATGTCTAAGCTTCGGATTCTCACATACCCGGATCATTTCCTGTTGAAACCGACCGAGCCGTTGAAGGACATCGACGGCCAGGTGCAGCAGATAATCGACACTATGGCGGAAACCATGTATGGGGCGCCGGGCGTCGGCTTGGCGGCCATCCAGGTGGGGTGGGACAGGAGCGTTCTAATTTACGACATCGCTCCTCGGAGCGATCAGGGGGAGCTGCATGTCCTGATCAACCCCCGGCTCATCGAGAGCGAAGGGGAGATCATCTCCGAAAACGAAGGCTGCCTGAGCGTTCCTGAGTATCAGTCAGACGTCAAACGCGCCGAGCGCATATTGGTGGAGGGGGTCGACCGGGAGGGCATCCCGGTCCGGCTCGAAGCCGACGGCTTGCACGCAATCGTGCTACAGCACGAAATCGATCATCTGAACGGCAAGCTTTTCATCGACCGGATTAGTTCGCTGAAGCGGGATCTGTACAAACGCCGCGTAAAGAAGGCGATGCGTGAAAGCGAACCTGCCATTTAAGATTCTCTTCATGGGCACACCTCCACTTTTCGAGACTGCTGTTTCTGTGCGGTTACATGACCAACACCATCAAAAAGCCTGGTGAGGGTTTATATCGCCGCAATAGAAACATCCGACAAACACCCTGCTGCAAGCAGCGGGGAATAATACCCCAATCGATTTAGTAGGCAAACCTTGCGAAATTAATTTTCCAGTCGAACATGCTGGGCATAATAGGCAGCTCCCGAGTCTTGGTCCGCGGCCGCAGCGGCAATCAGGTCGCCGCGGCGATAGACCACCACATCCGCTTGGAGTCCTGGCAGGCCCGGCAGCAGGCGGTTATGATTGGCTTCAGCCCCTCAACGCCAGGGAAATTCGTGCGGTCGTCGACTCACACGGCAGGATTGATGACCACTTTAAAGGGCGGATCACCGGAGAATTCGCCGCCGACCAATCGGACGGCCTCCTCCGCCTGCTCCAGCGCAAAACGATGGCTGATAAGCTCTGAAAACGGGTAGGCGCCGCGCCGCGCCAGTTGGATCGCCGCCTCGACGGAAGTGAAATCCTGCGAGTAAGCCCCCAGCAGCTTAATCTCCTTGAACACCAGCCTGTCCATCAGCAGCGGCACCTGCGTTGCGGCTCCGTAAAGACCGGGCAGAACCACGGTAGCGCCGGTACCGGCCAGGTTCAATGCCTGAGCGGCGCCGGTCGGGTGCCCGGTGACATCCATCACCAGATCCGCCATCCTGCCGCGGGTCGCCCTGCTCAGGGCCGCCGCGGCATCCTCTTCATCCGAGCACACGCACAGATCGGCCCCCAGTCTGCGGCACAGTTCAAGCCGCCTCCGGTCGCGGGTGAGCCCCACGACCATGATCGGTGCGGCACCGGCTTCCTTGGCGACCACTGTGGCCGCCATGCCCTGTTGGCCGGGTCCGACAACGGCCACGGCTTGCCCCAGGCGCAAGCCCCCGATCTGGCTCAGCCAGCGCACCGCGTTGCCCAATACCGCACCGACAATCACCCCCACCTCGGGCGTGATGTCGTCGCCCACCTTGTGCACCATGGCGCGCGGCGGCAGGTAGAGATATTCCGCATAGGCACCGAAGAGATGCGGAGGCTCGCTGCAGCCGATCATCGAACCGTAGCAGTGCATCCGCTCGCAGAGCGTGTAACGGCCTCCGACGCAGGCCGGGCACTCTCCGCACCCGAACGCATATTCCACGACGACCCGGTCGCCTTTCTGGACGCCCCAACGCGCGCAGGCGTTTGCGCCTGCCGATGCGATGCGACCGACGATTTCGTGACCGAGAATCAACGGGTAGGGGCGCGGGGCCCGGGAAGGCTTGCCCCTGAAAATCCCCGGATCTGAACCGCAGACGCCCACCAATTCGACCTTGAGCAACCCGTCGTCCGCCCCAATCTCCGGCAGTGGGAACTCCCGCAGTTCCATCCGCCCCGGCTCGGCCACTACCATTGCCCGGCTTGTTTGCATGCTCATTTTCTCCTCTGATCGTAGACGGGTCCTGCTCCGGCGGCCGCCTCTTTCAGACCCGCCTTGCAATCGACTCTCTGCAGTTCACTCACCGCTCACCCCCTTCAGTGCGGCAGACAACCCTTCCACCCCGGTGTTCCTCAATTCCAGGACAGCCTTGACGACTGCCTCCGCCTGCTCGCGCCCCGCAAGCATGCCGGCCAATCTATAGAATTTAGATGTTATCTCTTCGGCCGAAAGGGGGTTTGCAGGATCGCCCCGCGGGTGCTCAACTTGTTTGGAGAAAACCCCCTTCGCCGTATGGACAGTCAATCGTGCCCCTGTTCGAGCCGGGAATCCATCTTCCAGCACGGGGTCGTGGTGGAGAGTCACCTTTCGAGCGAAAGCCGCGAGCTGCGGACGTCTCAAAAGACCAGCTGACATGGGCAAAAGAGCCTGGGGCCCGTCCAAGGCCAACACTGCCAGGCAGAAAGGAAGTGAGAATTGGGCCTGCTCAAGGCTGGTGGGATCCGGGTGGTTGTTGAGGTTGATCGCCCGATTGAAGGTGAAAACATCCACCCGCTCCACCTCACCGGAAGAAAGCCCTTGTTCAACGAGAGTTTGCCATGCATCCAAGGCGGCGTGCAGCCAACGACAGCAAGCGTATGGCTTGAAATAGGTTCGAAGGATGGTCCAAGTTTCGCCGAAGCCGTCCGTGATTTCCTGGCCCTGGTAGTAGTCGGGGTGATCCCAAAGGTCCAAAGGCCCGACGAAACCGTGGACCGCCAAGTCCACGGCCGCCAATCCGGTCAAGGTCCCCCAGGGGATTCCCTCCTTGGTGTGATGGCCAAATCGGCTGTAGGCGGAAGCTGACTGCAGAGGGGCGTGGATACCGCTGATGGCCATAGCCTGGGAAAGGACCTCGGGGCCGCTGCCCTCCAGCCAGCAACGAATCGCAGCTGCTCCGAAGCCGCACCAGCGCCCTGTAGAAAACGTGTCCATGGTGACAGGGTTGCGTGCGGCAGCGGCCCGCACGGCGACCTCGTAACCGATCACCAATGCAGCCAAGACATCCCGGCCGCTCGAGTGCCGAGCCTGGGCCACTGCAAGCGCCGAAGGCACTAGTGATGCCCCAGGGTGCCCCCCCGCCGCACGGTGACCGTCATCCAAATCCAGCGCGCTACCAGCGACTGCATTACAAAAGGCTGCGCCCAAGGGGGACATGCGATCGGAAGAAAACCACACGCCGGCAGGCCCGCTCGGGAAAAACTTCCGCGCAAACCCACGTGCCGCGTGCGCGGATGACTGTCGGAACCCTGCCATGGCAGCACCCAGAAGATCCAGTGCACACCAAGCGGCTTGATCCAATGCCGGTTCTGGGATGCCCTCCGGCTGCAACGCACAAACTAAACGAGAAATCTTCTGGACCGTAGTGGGTTCCATTCTGAAAACCTTAGCGCTAAACCCTCTTCAACGCAATCCCCGCCTTGGTCTTTCGAATCGTAAATTTATCATCTTTTCCAATGCCGAGGTCAGTAACCTTCTCCGCCGTGATGATGATGCTGCCCTTCTTTCCGACTCCAATCGGTTTTGCCTTCCCGGCCTTACCAGCACCACGACCGCCGACCACACCAGGGACCTCGCCCGTCTCGACGAGTGCCCTATAATGTGCAGCTTTGACCTGGGCAGCTGTCTTAAAGCCAAACGCCTTCATGATCTCCTGTTGGTGGGCTTCATCTCTCACCATTTTGATGAGTTTCTTGGCATCAAACGCTTTTTTCTTGGGCATCATGGTTCTCCTTTTCGGAATGATTTGATTTATTCTGCTTGAAAATTGTGCAGGTTAACATCACACTATTGGAATGAAATCAAGGCTAATGTTGAATTTCTATAATATTGTTCGCAGTCGTTTCTGAAATTGGTTTTCTTTTTGGCGCAGGGAATCTTCAATTCCTCTGAAACATTTCTTTCTCTCTTGACAGGCAGGATTCCAAATCCTAACATTTGACTGGTTAACGGGGAAATCCGTGATCCCAGGAAGAGGATGGGGGCTGACGTCCAAAAGGATGCATAATAGCCCTACTTGGAGAACAGCTTAAAACCCAACCGCTTCCTGAACTTCAATGCAATAACCGGGTGATCCCATCGATTTGGGGTCGCCCGTTTCGTTCAGCTTGATTTCGTTCTTCGCGGGGTTTTGGCATATGTCATCGGATAAGCGAAACGCGTCCAAGGAGCATGAACGGCCGATAGAGAACCCCGACGACGAGCTCGAGGAGGTTGTCGACTTCTACAAATCAAAGGTAGAGTGCATATGCCCGGAATGTGGCAAAAGGCACATCATGAATTTCCATTGGATCGGCAGGGGCACGCCCCGGAAATACTGCCCAAACTGCCGCGACAGCATGTAAGAGCAATCCCCTCCATCCCGCGAAAATCCTACATTCTTATCCCCAATAGACGGGGTGCCACCTTCACGGCCCCT
Organism: Desulfobacterales bacterium; assembly: GCA_035467535.1. Classification (GTDB taxonomy): domain Bacteria; phylum Desulfobacterota; class Desulfobacteria; order Desulfobacterales; family SpSt-501; genus SpSt-501. The sequence continues at coordinate 14,321 of DATITS010000313.1, read as the reverse complement.
AAGAGTGATCCTGCCGCAATTCGATATTGACAATCATTTCAGGTTTTTCTATAGTCGACAATCGACAGACAGAGTAACGCCCGTCTCTCCACAGGGCCATTCACGTGGATGCATCGGGTCGACGCCGTAAATTTCGGAGCCCGTGATGAACACGATCAATCTTGCCCGGACGCTTCTTTTTGTCCCAGGAAACCGAAGGCAACTCTTTTGGATGCTGAGGGAGCGACCATGGCGTTGAAAAAGAGTTTGAAACTGACGTTTAAACCGGTGGGCCTGGGAGCCCAAGTTGCAGAGATCCTCACCCAAGCCATTCTGGAGGGCCGTTTCAAGGGCGGGGACCAGTTGGTGGAGAACGACCTGCAGACCCATTTCGGCGTCAGCCGGTCCCCGCTGCGGGAGGCGCTGCGCGAGTTGGAAAAAAAAGGACTGGTGGTTCTCGTCCCCAGAAAGGGAGCCTTTGTCGTACGCATCACCCGCAAGGAAGTCGAAGAAAATTTTCCGGTGCGGGCGGCACTGGAAGGCCTAGCCTCCAAACTGGCGCTCGCCAACATGACCGATGAGGCTCTCAAACGGATGGGCCGGGCTCTCGAAAAAATGCGCACCGCCGTCAAGACCCGCGACACCAAGCTGTTCTATACCCATCATCTTGAATTCCATGAGACGTTCATCGAGCGTTCCGGAAATGAGGCGTTGATCGCGCTGCTGAAAAACCTGCGGATGCAGAGCATCTGGCACCGATTCTCCTACCAGTACTACCAGGAGGATCTGGAAAAATCGTTCAAGGTCCACCTGCAGATCCAGACTCTTTTTCTCAAGAAAAACACGAGCGCGGAAAAACTCGGGGCCCTGGTGGAAAATCATATCAATGTCGCCCGTGATCGATTCCTGGCCTACGTGGAAGAATTCGAGCGGCGTTGACGATGGGTCGATCCGCCTCGGAGGCCCGGGTTAACCGCAAAACCGATTTCGGCAGCCGAATGCCGGACCGCCCACTGGATTTCGCAAGCAATAGGAGGGACGCAATGGCCCTATCCCAGCCTGCGCCGAAACCCCCGGTTAGAGTTATTCAACCTCTTTGGGGGTTGGCTTATGATTGGAAAAACAACCTGCAGCGGCTGGCCCGACGGCGCGGGTGGCCTTACGTGGTCGCTTGGGCCCACAGGATCGCCGGTGTGTTGCTGGTCGTTTATGCGGGGGCACACATTCTGACCCTCTCGGCTCTCCACCAACCGGAGCGCTTCACTGCTCAAATGCGGTTTTTCGGTTTTTCCCTTTTCGTTTTTTTGGAATGGGTTCTGGCACTGCCCGTGATCTTCCACGCCCTCAACGGAGGACGGTTGATTTTATACGAAGCCTTCGGCAACCGGCAGGACGACCTCCTCATCCGATGGGCGGCCGCCCTTTCGGCTGTTTACATTATGCTGCTGGCGTTGGTGATGCTGGTCGGAAATCAGGCGGTATCTGCGGCCTTTTTCTGGCTTTACACGGCGGCCGCCTCCATCGGTGTGACGGTCATCGCTTTTTCCAAAATCCGCAGATCCGGCGCCGGCGTGCTCTGGAAACTGCAGCGCATCAGCGGCGCTTACCTCCTGTTGATGGTTCCGGCCCACATGCTGTTCATGCACCTGAACCCCTCCGTGGGCCGCGATGCTGAGATCATCATCAGCCGCATGCGCAACCCATTGATGAAGCTCGTCGACCTGACTATAGTCCTCAGCGTATTCTACCATGGTGCCTATGGGCTCTTTTCGATCTGCCAGGACTATCTGCCGGCCGGCCGCATTCGAATCGCATGCGGTGCACTGATCATGGGCGTCATGGCCTGGCTGAGCTGGGTCGGCATTCGGCTGACGATCACGATTTAACGGGGAGTTTGGAGTCAGATGACGATACCCATCAGTTCCACTCTTCACTGCGACGTTCTGATCATCGGCGCCGGAGGCGCGGGCCTGCGCTGCGCCGCGGAAATCCTCGAACATATGCCGAGCGCCAGGGTCGTTGCCTTGACCAAGGTGCCGCATCCCCAGAAATCTCACACGGCAACCGCCCAGGGTGGATTGTCGGCGGTGGATCCCAGAGACCCGCTCGACGCGACGATCTTTCACATGTTCGACACGTGGAAAGGATCCGACTGCACCGCGGATCAACAGGTGGTCAAGAAGATCTGCGAATCGGCCTGGGAGCAGATCCTATGGTTGGAAAACCGCGGCATGCATTTTTCCAGGGATCACCACGGCCGACTGAGCAAGCGCACCTTTGGCGGGCACACGTGCAGCTTCGGCGAGTCCTCGGCCTACCGCGCCGTTTTCGAGGCGGATCGCACCGGCAAGGGGATCATGGACACGGCCTGGGGCGAATCGCTGAAGCGGGGGATCGCCTTCGTCAACCACTGCCTGGCGGTGGAGCTGCTCCTCCGGAACCGCCAGTGCGCCGGGTGCATCGTCTTCAAGCAGAAGACCGGGGAATTCGTCCGGGTCCTCGCCAAGGCGACCGTCATTGCCTCCGGCGGGTGCGGCCAGGTCTTCAAGGTCACCACCAACTGCCGCCAGAACACAGGCGATGGGCTGGCGCTGGCGCTGGAGGCAGGGCTGCCGCTGCTGGACCCGGAGGCGGTCCAGTTTCACCCGACCGGCATCGTGGGCGCCGGCATTCTCGCCAGCGAGACGCTCCGGTCGGTCGGCGGGATTCTCCGCAACTGCGACCTGGAACCGTTCATGGTCCGCTACGCCCCGAAGATGCGCGAGCTGGCGCCGCGAGACTTGGTCGCCCGGGCCATTGAATCCGAGATCCGAGAGGGCCGCGGCATCCGCAACCCGGACCATGACACCGATCACGTGTGGATCGACCTGCGGCACCTGCCCGACGAGGTGCATGCCAAACAGATCCCGGAAGTCAGCAGCTTTTTCAAACGCTACGTGAACCTCGATCCGCAGAAAGACCTCTGCCCGGTGCGGCCGAGCAACCACTACCACATGGGAGGCATCGCCGCCAATGAGTTCGGCGAAGTGGTAGATACCACCCGGCAGCCCATCGCCGGCCTGTATGCGATCGGGGAGTGCGCGGCGGCGAGCTTTCACGGCTTCAATCGCCTCGGAACCAACTCGATCCTCGAACTCATCACCATGGGCAAAATCGCGGCGGAACGGGCACTGGACCACATTAGGCGGGAGCCTGCGGCCTTCACGGACACAGCGCCGAGTCGTTTCATGGAACGCTTTTCCCACTACCGCGAAGCCACCGGGAAAGACAGTCTGGGGCGGATCCGCGACGCCATGCGCAACCTGATGACCGAGCAGCTCAGCGTGTTCAGAACCGAGGCGGGCATCACCGCCGCCATCGAATCCCTGCGGGAGTTGAAGGAGCGCGCGAACAGGACGGCCCTTTCAAGCCGCGGCTGGGCCATGAACCAGGAGCTGGTCGAGCGCTGGGAGCTGGACAACCTGCTGGCCGTGTCCCTGGTGATCTGCGAGGGCGCCCTCCGACGGCGGGAGTCCCGGGGCGCCCATTACCGCGACGATTACCCGGAGAGGAAAGACGAGTTCAACCATCACACCGTGGCGACGATGCCGCTGTTCGGAGAGGTGACGCTGGAACGGCGGGAAGTGGACATGAGCATCTTCAACGCCGGCGGTGCCCACCACGAAAAGTTTGCCGTGATCGAGAGGAAATACTAAGACCGATGACCTCCACCTATGACATCACGCTCAACGTCCATCGCTTCGATCCGGATTCCAAAAAGAGCTGGGTCCAAACCTATAGCCTTCCGGCCGGCCGGATCCAGCGTTTTGTGGACCTCTTGCGCCGGATCAACTCCGAGATCGACCCGACGCTGGCGTGGGGGTCTTCCTGCGAACACGGGCAGTGCGGGACCTGCTCGATGAAAATCAACGGCAAACCGATGCTGGCCTGCGAACTTCTGGTGGAAAATGCGGTTGCCCATTTCGGCACCACCACCTTCGAGATCGAGCCGCTGGGCGTGGCGCCGGTCGTGCGCGACCTGGTGGTCGACACCGAAAAGGCTTACGAGCGGGTGGAGCGGGCCAAACCGTTCATCATCGCCCCGCGGCCGTCCGCCGACGGGCAGGAACATGGCATCAACCCCGCGGAGCTCGAGCACTACGTCAGCGCGACCCGCTGCATCAACTGCTTCTGCTGCGCATCGGCCTGCATCAGCAGCCACCGGAACTTCATAGGACCCAATGCCATGCTCGCGGCCATCGTGAGGGTCATGGACCCCCGTGAGGGGGAAAAGGAGCAGCGGCTCAAGTGCCTTTACAGCAACGAGGGGGTATACCGCTGCCACTCCTCGCGCGCCTGCTCCTTCGTCTGCCCGAAGGAGATCGATGTGGCGCATTTTATTGCCCTGGCCAAGGAGGGCCGCATGCTGCCGAAGGGGAAATAGGCTCTGCGGATCTAACAGGGTGTTGAACCCGAAACCGGAGTATGACCGATGACGATCACCCGCGAGATTGCCGGAAAGTGCATAGAAATCGATTACGCCAATCTACCCGAAGAGGTGGTGGACCGGGCCAAGTACCTTTTGCTCGACCATTTGGGGGTGGCTGCCCGCGGCGCCCAGATCGAGTCCTCGACCGCCGTGCACCGTTTCCTGAGCCGGAATGCGGGCGGTGCCTCCGGGGTGCCGGTCGTCGGCACCGGGCTGACGGCCGAGGCATCGTACGCTGCCCTCGCGAACGGCGTCGCCGCCCACGCACCGGAGCTGGACGATGTGGTGAATGCTGCCTCGCTGCATCCAGGCGTATGCGTGATGCCCGCGGCCCTTTCGGCCGGGCACCTGACCGGCGCCAACGGCAAAGAATTGATCGCGGCGATCACTGCAGGCTACGAGGTGATGGTTAAGCTCGGGGTCGCGCTCGACCCGGCCGCGCACTATGCCCAGGGGTTCCACCCCACCGGAACCTGCGGCGTCTTCGGCGCGGCCGCGGCCGCCGGCAAACTCGTGAAACTGGAGCAGGCGCAGATGGTCCATGCGCTGGGCATTGCGGGCAGCCAGGCGGCCGGACTCCTGGAGTTCCTGTCCGATGGGAGCTACACCAAACGCTTTCACGCAGGCTGGGCGGCCCACAGCGGGCTGATCGCGGCGCTGCTGGCCCGCGACGGTTTCACCGGCCCGGCCACCGTGATTGAAGGCAAGTTCGGGTTTCTCAAAGCCTATTCACCGGCCTCCGAACCGGCGAAGATTTTCACCGGTTGGTGCGCCCCCCACGAGGTGATGCGGACCAGCATCAAACCGCACGCCTGCTGCCGCTACAAGCAGGGCCCGATCGACTGTATCCTGAAACTCGTGCAGGACAATGGCTTGACCGCGGAGGCCATCGAGAAGGTGACGGTCAGCATTTTGAAGGCCGGGTTCGCCCTGGTCGCCGAGCCTCGGGAACTGAAATCCCGGCCGCAGACCATCGTGGACGCGCAGTTCAGCATGCCTTTCGGCGGTGCCGTGGCCATCCTGAAGGGGAATGCGTTCCTGGATGAATACTGCATCGAAAACATCCAGTCGCCTCGGGTCAAGCAGTTGATGCAGCGGTTTGAGTGCGTCCACGACCCAGAGATCGAACCCGAGTTCCCTCGCAGGTGGCCGGCCAAGGTGGAAATCCTGACCAAGACGGGCAAACGTTTCTCCACGCGCCTGGACTTCCCGAAAGGCGACCCGGAAAATCCGTTGTCGTGGGACGAACTGATCGACAAGTTCCACCGGCTCACCGCCGGGGTGTTCCCGAAAGACCAGCGGCAACGTCTCATCGCGCACGTCCGGAACCTCGAGGATGAACCCAGCATTTCCGACTTTTTGAGGCTTGCCGCAAAATAACCGAACGCCGGCAGGCCCGGCTCAAACGACTCCGGAGAGGTTTCTCAGTGACATACGATGTCCTCATCGTCGGCGGCGGGATCATGGGCTCCTCCACGGCCTTCAACCTGGTCCGCTTGGAACCGAAACTCAAGGTGGCCGTGGTCGAAAAGGACCCCACCTACGCCAAATCCTCCACAACGCTTTCGGCCGCCAACCTGCGCACCGTGGCCTTCAGCTTGAAGGAAAACTTTCTGATCTCTATACGGACCTTCGAGATCCTTGAAACCTTCGAGTCGGACATGGCCGTCGCAGGCCAAAAACCAAGCATCTACTTTCGCGCTGAGGGCAATCTCTTCCTGTGCGACGCGGAGGGGTTGGCCTCCGCACGACAAATCTTCGACATGCACAAGCGCCTCGGGTCGAACGCCGAGTGGCTCGGTCCGGAAGCGATAAAGCGACGATGGCCGCTGTACAACACGGAAGGCATTGCGGCCGGGACCTTCGGCCCCACCGACGGCCACGTGGACGCCTACGGGCTGCTGATGGCCTACAAGACCAAGGCGCGTTCTCTCGGTGTGGAGTACCTCCAGGACGAGGCCGTTTCCCTGACGGTGGAAGACCGACGCGTCATCGGCGCGCGGCTCGCAACCGGCCGGGATCTGAAGGCCGGCGTTACCGTCAACTGCGCCGGGGCCTGGGCCGGCCCGCTCGCCCGCACGGCCGGCGTCGAGATTCCGGTCGTTCCGGTGCGGCGGCAGATATTTGCCGTGGACACCCAGGTCAAGCCGGAACACCCCCTGCCCTTGACCCTCCATCCGTCCGGGCTCTACCTGCGCTCGGAGTCCGGAGGCCTGATCCTCTGCGGCAAGTCACTGGACGAAGACCCCGTGGCGTTCGATTTCACCTGGGAGCGGGAGCGGTTCATGGACGTGATCTGGCCGGAGCTGGCGGCCTTCGTCCCGGCCTTCGAATCGCTCAAACTCATCCGTGGCTGGGCAGGACTTTACGAAATCAACACACTGGATCACAACGCCATCATCGGCCCCTGGCCCGAACTCGAGGGTTTCTATCTGTGCAACGGGTTTTCCGGCCACGGACTCATGCAGGGCCCGGCCGTCGGCCAGTACGTGGCCGAACTCATCACCGGCCGGACGCCGACCCTCGATCTCTCGGCGTTCACCCCCGCACGGATTCTGACCCGCTGCCCGATCGGGGAAACCGGGTGTTTTTGACAGGGTGTGAAAAGCCATGACCTACAACTTCGACCCGGATCGCTGGTACGAAAACGAGCGCGCCGCACTGGAAGAACGCCGCCGGTCGGAAGGCTGGAGTGCGGCCGCCTATGAGGCCGCCCTGGAAAATTTGGACCAGCGGCATGACGAGATGGTGCGCCGCCTGGACGGGAGCTACCAGATTCCTAAGTAAACGACCATTGCGCGTGGAGCGATAATTTGACTCGACATCAACGCTTTGAAATCCGCATCGCCGGTTTCGGCGGCCAGGGTGTCGTCACCATCGGCCGGATACTGGGCACCGCGTTTTCCGTTTATGGCGGCAAGAACTCCGTCAACACCCAATCCTACGGACCGGAATCCCGCGGCGGCGCATGCCGCTCGGAAGTGGTGGTGTCCGAAGGCGACATCAACTACCCTTACGTTCGCAATGCCGACGTGCTCATTGCCCTGTCCCAGGTGGCGCTGGAGACCTACATCGGAGAGCTGAAAGAGGCCGGCATCCTCGTTTTCGACCCGGACGCGGTAACCACTTTGCCGCCATCCGGACGGTTTCTTTGCTATGCAGTGCCCACGGTGGCGCTCGCTCACGAAACCGGCGATCTCAAATATCAGAATGCCGTGGCGCTGGGGGCCCTGTATGCACTGATCCGCAGCAGGATCGAAGAAGTGTGGCTGGTGGAAGCCCTGAAGCAAAGCGTACCGCCCAAGACCGTCGACACCAACATGGCCGCCTTCGACAAGGGCAAGCGCTATGTTCAATCCCATTTTCTCCGGGAGACGTGAATGTCCAATAACGAAATTCTGAAACCAGGGGTGTATTACCTGCAGGGCGCCCAAGCCTGCCTCGAAGGGGCGCTAACGGCCGGCTGCCGGGTCTATGCCGGTTACCCGATCACTCCGGCCACCGAAATCATGGAGCACGCCGCGCACCGGCTGCCGCGGATGGGCGGCCGCTTTATCCAGATGGAGGACGAAATCAGCTCGGCCAGCGTGTTGATAGGGGCCTCCTGGGCCGGCGCCAAGGCCATGACCGCCACCTCCAGCCCGGGTTTTTCCCTGATGCAGGAGGTGATCTCCTTTGGCATCATGACCGAAACCCCCCTCGTGATCGTCGACGTCCAGCGGCCGGGCCCCGGCCAGGGCTATATCACCACCGGCCAAGAGGACGTGATGCAGGCCCGCTGGGGGCACCACGGCGAGGGCTCCATCATCGCGCTCTCGCCGGCCTCGGTTCAAGAGATGTTCGAGTTCACCATCGAGGCCTTCAACCTGGCCGAGCGCTGGCGCACGCCGGTCCTGGTCATGGCGGAGGAGACCGTGGCCCACATGCGCGAACGGCTGATCGTCCCCCCGCCCGGCACCATTCCGATCGTCAACCGCACCAAACCGCAGGAGATGGGCATCGCACCCGAGCACTACCTGCCCTATGGTCACGCCCAGGTCCCGCCCATGGCCACCTGGGGGGAGGGGTACAACATCAACCACGTGAGCCTCGTGCACCACGAGGACGGCAACGTCACCCGCTACAACCCGAAAGTTCACTTCGAAAACGTCGCGCGCATCCACCGCAAGATCGAGGACAACGTCGATGCGATCGCCCGGCTCGAGACCCGGGAACTGGAAGGGTGCCGTCACGTGCTCATCTGCTACGGTTCAGTGTCGCGGACCGGGATCGAGGCGGTGCTGGAGGCCCGCGCGGAGCGCGGCATCCCCATCGGCTTCATTCGTCTTCACACCCTGTGGCCGTTTCCCGAGCGGCAACTGCGGGACCTTCTGCCCGACGTGGAGGTCGTCTTCGTTCCGGAAATGAATCTCGGGATGATGGCGCACCCGATCATGGAGGCGCTGCGGGACCGCTGCCGGCGGGTGGTCTCGATCCCCAGCCTCGGTAGCCTGCATTCGCCGGAAATGATTCTCGCGCGGATCTACAAGGAACTCCAATGAAAAAGCACCCCATGCTCAAATACCTGAAAGAGGAGGGGCCTGCGGGGCCGCGGCTGCCGCTGATCATGTGTCCGGGATGCGGCGCGGGCCAGGTGCTGAACTACGCCCTGCACGCCGTCGACACCCTCCTTCAGAAAGACGCGCTGCGCAAGGAGGATTTCGTCTTTATCTCCGGCGTGGGGTGCTCGTCCCGGCTCGCCAGTCATTATCTCAACTTCGACTCCGGATGGACGCTGCACGGCCGCGCCCTGGCCGTTGCCACCGGTGCCCTGTTGGCGAATCCCAGGTTGAAAATCGTGGTGTTTACCGGCGACGGGGACGCCGCGGCCATCGGGGGCAACCACTTCATCCACACCTGCCGCCGCAACATGGATGTGACCATCGTGTGCATGAACAACGGCCTCTACGGCATGACCGGCGGGCAGGTGGCGCCCACGACCCCCATCGGCCAAACCACGACCACCACCCCCTACGGGAATGTGGAAGACGAGTTCGACCTCTGCCGCCTGGCCCAAACGGCCGGTGCCACCTATGTGGCCCGCTGGACCACGGCGCACCCCCATCAGGCGATCAAATCCATTATCAAAGGAATCCGCAAGAAGGGCACCGCCTTCATCGAAATCCTGTCTCAATGCCCGGTGCATCGCAAAACGTCCCCGGTGGAGATGTTCCGGAACATGAAAATAATCACCGTACCCTTGAAAAAGAGCGCCGCCGGACCGGCCGCGGGCAAAATCCCGGTAGGCGAATTCTGCGACATCGACAAGCCCGATTGGAGCGAACGGTACCAGAACACCATGGATCAACTCTCGGAGTGACCCCCGCATATGAATCGATTGTGCCTGAACGCGACTTACTGCAAGGGCTGCCTGATCTGTGTGGAGGCTTGCCCCACGGGAGCCATCGCGGCATCCGGCCGGATCAATTCCAAGGGGTATGTTCTGCCCGAGGAAGAGGACATGCACCGGTGTACCGGCTGCAACCTGTGCGAAACCGTATGTCCGGATTTTGCGATCACTATCGAAACCGAAGACGACCCAGGAGAGTGAAGGATGGAACTGCAAAAACCTTTTTCGTTGCTGCACCACCTGTCCCTCGTGGTCCGGGACCTTGACGCCGCCGTGCGCTTTCTGGAGTCGACCGGCATCGGCCCGTTCGTCGATTACCCGCCGATGCGGGAATACACGCAGCTTAACGTCCCGGATGAGGAAGGTTTCTTCAACACCGCGATCAAATGCGCCATGATCGGGCCGGTGCAGCTTCAGGTCGTCCAGCCCGGAAAAGGCCGCAGCATCTACAAGGACTTCCTCGAGCAGAAGGGCGAAGGGGTGTTCCATCTGGGCTTCGTCGTGGAAGACATCGCGAAATCCGAGGCGAAGGTGGCGGCCATGGGTCTTGAGGTGCTCAGCAGCGGCCGACGGGAGAACGGCAGCGGGTTTGCCTATTTCGACACCGCCGACAAGTGCGGCGTGACACTCCTGGTCCGGCAAAGCCCGCCGGCGACGTAACGCAGCGCCGCACCCCTGAGATCGAGTAGAACCCGCGCATGGCGCTCGCTGCGCTTTCGTTTGAGGTTCATGTCCGGGCCACGTCCTGCGCCAGTTCATCCAGCGCCTTGAAGGGATTGCCCACATCCAGGCCTTCCAGTCGCTCGAAGATGCGCTCCTCGCCCCCCAGGCGCTCTGCGCCGTTGCTCCCGAACCGCTCGAGGAACAGCAGGTACGTCCACTGGATGCGGTGCCCCCGGCGCCGCTTCTCCAGGTCGCCTGCAGACAGAAACCGGTAATGGGCCTCAAGGGCCGACACGAGTTGCTCCTGCCCCCAGCCCTCGAGGGCCGAGACACGCATCAGCGCGGGGGCCCAACCGTCTTCGCGCGGGCCGCTCAAACCGGCCACCCCCTGCAGCTCATGAAAGGCCTTCAGCGACGGGTTTTTCAGGTCGGCTTTGTTCACCACCAGGATGTGGGGGATCTCCATGATCCCGGCCTTCATGAACTGCAAGCTGTCGCCGCTTCCCGGCTGCACGACATAGACCACGCTGTCGGCCACCTGCTCGATCTCGGTTTCCGACTGCCCCACGCCCGTTGTCTCGAGCAGGATGCGGTCGTAGGCGGCTTCGAGCAGCGTGAGGCAGTGGCGGGTGCGCCAGGCCAGCCCGCCCAGGTGACGCCCGGCGGCCATGCTGCGGATAAAGATGCCGGCATCGCCGGGGTCGTGCTCGATGCGCGCGCGGTCGCCGAGCAGCGCGCCTCCGCTGCGGCGGCTGCTGGGGTCCACGGCCATGACACCGACCCCGTGACCCGCGGAGCGGTATTCGCGGATGAGGCGCGCCATGAGGGTGGATTTCCCGGAGCCCGGAGGCCCGGTGATGCCGATGACGTGCCGCCGGGGCCGGGCGATGCGGGTGAGCGCCTCGATCAGCTCCGCGGCGAGACCCGACTCATCCGGCTTGCGGTTCTCGAGCAGGTTCAGGGCGCCGGCGATCGCGGTCTTCTTCCCGCTGCGGATGTCCTCCAAATTGATGCCAGCGTGCCTGAGATCCATGTCGGTGCCTATGGCAAGGTGACAGCGTTGGCGGCGGCGACGATGTCGACGATTTCGGACATGATCCGGTTGAGGTTGTAATCCCGCGGCGCGAACACGCGCCGGATGGAGTCCGGAGGCATCTTCTGGATATCGCTCTCCGGGATGATGCCGCCTAATACCACCGGCAGCTTATCGAGGCCGCGTTCCTTCAATCCGCAGATCACCTCCGGCACCAGCTTCAGGTGCGAGCCGCTCAGGATGGACAGACCCACCACGTGCACGCCTTCCTGCAGGGCGCTTTCGGCGATTTGCTCGGGAGTCAGCCGGATGCCCTCGTACACCACCTCCATGCCGACGTCCCGCGCCTTCACAGCCACCTGTTCCGCACCGTTGGAGTGCCCGTCCAAGCCGGGCTTGCCGACGAGCAGCTTCAGGTTCCGCCCCAGCAAGTCGCTCAACTGCCGGACGCGCCGCGTGACCGCACGCATTTCCTCACTCGCCCCGTCGCCACCGGCGACACCGCCGACCCCGGTCGGAGCCCGGTATTCGCCGAACACGCTCCGCAGGCTGTCGGCCCATTCGCCGGTGGTGACCCCGGCTTCGGCGCAGCCGATGCTGGCCTCCATGAGGTTTTCACCGACGCTGATCGCCTCGCGCAGGCGCTCGAGCGCGCGCGCCGCGGCGGCACCATCCCGCCGGGAGCGGAAGACCCGCAGGGCTTCGACCTGCTCGTTTTCGACCGCGTCGTCCACCGTCAGGAAGGTTTGCTGAAGGCCAGCGGTCAGGGGTGACGGCTCGCCCTCGGTGAAGCGGTTGACGCCCACGACGACCCGCCGGCCGGTCTCGATCTCCCGGATCCGGCGGGCGTTGCTTTCAACGAGGCTGCGCTTCATGTAACCGTTTTCCAGGGCCTCCACGGCGCCGCCCATCTCGATGACCCGGTCCAACTCGGCCTGCGCATCATCTTCCAGCGTTTTCTCTTTGCGGGTGATGACCGGGGCGCCGTCGAAGATGTCCCCGTATTCCAGCAGGTCGGTCTCATGGGCCAGGATCTGTTGAATCCGCAGGCTCCACTGCTGGTCCCACGGGCGGGGAAGCCCGAGGGCCTCGTTCCAGGCCGGAAGCTGCACGGAGCGCGCCCGCGCCGATCGGCTCAGCACGACACCCAGGAACTCGTAGATGATGCGGGCGATGTTGTTCTCCGGCTGGCGTTCCGTCAGCCCCAGGCTGTTGACCTGGACCCCGTAGCGGAAGCGCCGCAAAACGGGATCCTCCACCCCGTAGCGTTCACGGCAGATGCGGTCCCACATGCGGGTGAACACGCGCACCTTGCACATCTCCTCGATAAACCGAATGCCCGCATTGAGGAAAAATGACATCCGCCCCACCACCTGTGGGAAATCGGCCGGTGCGATATCGCCAGCGTCCCTGACCGTGTCCAAAACGGATATGGCGTTGGCCAAGGTGAAGGCGAGCTCCTGCACCGGGTCGGCTCCGGACTCCTGGAGATGGTAGGAGCAGATGTTGATGGGGTTCCACCGGGGAATGCGGTGAAACGTGTAGCGAATCACCTCGGCGGCCACTCGCATGGACGCCTTGGGCGGGAAGATATACGTCCCACGACTGAGGTACTCCTTGAGGATGTCGTTCTGGGTGGTGCCCCGCAATTGCGAAGGGTCGGCTCCCTGCCGCCGGGCCGCCGATAGATAGAGCGCCAAGATCCAGGCCGCCGGGGCGTTGATGGTCATGGAGGTGTTCATGCGCTCGATCGGGATCTGGTTGAAGAGCGCCTCCATGTCTGTGAGGCTGCGCATGGGAACCCCCAGCTTGCCCACCTCGCCCCGCGCCAGTCCGTGGTCGGAGTCGTATCCGGTCTGCGTCGGCAGGTCGAAGGCGATGCTCAGGCCGGTCTGCCCCTTGGCCAGATTGGCCCGGAAAAGCTGGTTCGATGCCCTGGCGCTGGCGTAACCGGAATAGGTGCGCATCAGCCAGGGCTCATCCTTGAGGACTGGGTCCATCTCTTTCACGTTCATCTCCTTGAGGCCATCCCCGGCGGCACGAAGGCCCGACCTCAATCGGCACCGGGCAGGTCGGGGTATGTCTCCTTCAGAAAACGCACGTACGCGTCGGTTGCGTCGAGAATGTGGGATCGGACGGCGAGTTCGACGGCATCCGGGTCCCCCTTGCGGAAGAGCGCGATGATGCGCTTGTGAGTTTCCTGGGACGCCTGATGATGGTGTTCGAAGTAGGTGATCGAGTAGCTCAGCCAGAGGGATTCCCGGCGCATGACCCCGATACGTTCCATCAGCGTCTTGTTGTCGCTTCCCTCAATGAACACCCAGTGAAAATCCCCATGCCGGTAAAAATAGGCTTTGAAATCTTTTTGATCGGCAAGACGTCCCATGTCCGCGAGAATGACGTCTAATTGATCACAGCGATCCAGGTCCGGCCTGGCGCTGGTCAGTCGCGCCGCCAACCCCTCCAGCCAGGCCCGGACCGTGAAGCTCTCGCGGATCAGCCGCGGGGTGATGGGCCGGATGAAGGCTCCCTTGCGCGGGATGATCTTGACCAGTCCCTGGCCTTCCAGTTTGAGCAGCGCTTCGCGCAGCGGCGCCCGGCTGACCCCCAGGGTTCGCTGAAGATCGGCCTCGATGATCTGCTGGCCGGGCTGGATCTTGCCCTCGATGATCTCATCGCTGAGGTGGGCGGCAATGTCTTCCACGAGACAACGCGGCAGCCCGACCGTGTTGAATCGCTCGCTTGCTTCCATAGGCATCTTCCCTTCTGCCTGTTGGCCGGCCGGCGGC
>DATITS010000312.1:0-6216 GCA_035467535.1 Desulfobacterales bacterium | reverse complement strand
TCTTCAGGAACTGAAAGGACCATCTCACCGCGCTTTATGCCATCGACACGCGCCACAACCCATCGTTCCCCTACTTCAAGACCGGGTTTCCGTTTGAATACGAGCTCATTTGGAGACCGCCGGCCAGGGGTCAGGCCTGGGGCGGATTTTCCGCGCGGCTGCCCAGGTGCCGGGCCAGGACACTTTCCATTCGGCGGTAGAAGTCGAAGCGGTTCTCCTCGTTGTGAAACCCGTGCCCTTCGTTGTCCTTCACGATGTACTCGACATCTACCCCCCTTTGCCGCAGTGCCTGGACGATCTGGTCTGACTCGGACTTCTTGACCCGGGGGTCGTTGGCGCCCTGGGCCACCAGCAGCGGGGCCTTGATTTTTGCGGCATGAAAGACCGGCGACACCTCTTTCAGAAGTTCCCGATCTTTCACCGGGTCTCCGACCATCTCGTACATCATTTGGCGCCCCAGCTCCCAGTATGGCGGCAGCGTCTCCAGCAAGGTAAAAATGTTCGACACGCCGACGTAGTCGATGCCGCAAGCGTACAGATCCGGGGTGAAGGTCAGGCCGGCCAGGGTGGCGTAGCCGCCGTAGGAAGCGCCGTAGATTCCGATGCGCTTCCGGTCGGCAATCCCCTCCTTGATGAGCCACTGCACCCCGTCGGTGATGTCGTCCTGCATCTTGCCGCCCCATTGCTTGAACCCGGCCTCCCAGAAGGCCTTGCCGTAGCCGGTCGAGCCGCGGAAGTTGATCTGTAGCACTGCCACCCCCCGGTTGGCCAGGAACTGGGTCTCGGGGTCGAAGCCCCAGCCATCACGGGCCCAGGGCCCGCCGTGGGGGTTGACCACGATCGGCAGGTGGACGGGTTTTGCGCCCTTGGGCAGGGTCAAGTAGCCATGGATGGTCAGGCCGTCGCGGGACGTGAAGTGGATCGGCCGCACGTCGGCCATTTCCGCCTCGTTCAGCCAGGGGCTCAACTCCGCCAGCTTCTCGAGACGCCCGGCGGCATGGTCGTAGAGGTAGCTAGCGCCCAGGGATTTGTCGCTGAAGGTGCGCACGATCACCCGCTTCTCATCGCGGCTCATGCCGGTGACCGCCACCCGGCGGCCGGGCAGGCGCGCTTCCAGCGCCGCCTGCAGCTGCCTGCGCTCGGGGTCGAAAAAGTCGTACTGAGGCTTGTCCGTAGTGAAGGCCACCCCCGTGATGACTTTGCGCGCCTTGGAGCGCAAAAGCCCGGAGACGTCCACCTCGGGGTGCTCGTAGATGAGATCCAGAAATTTGGCATCCTTGACGTCGTATAAATAGATGGCCGCCTTGTCGCGGCCGATGTTGGAGGCCACGTACAGCCGCTGGTTGTCGAAGCTGAAGAACAGCGGGTCGAGGCTGTTCTTGAAATCCGTGGTCACCACGGTGCGGAAGGGGTCTTTTTCGGTCGCGCGGTAGAGCAGGCTCGATTGCACGCCGTCAGTGGTGACGGCCACCCGCAACCGGCCGTCGTTGTCGGTCAGCCACTCGGAGACGTTGCCCGGATTTTCGGCCGAAAGCGCCATCGCTCCCGTGTGGATGTTGATGCGGTAGACATCGAACACCTTGGGGTCCCGCCGGTTCAGGCGGATCAGCATTTCATCGTCGTTGTCCTCGAGCCGGTCCACGATACCGGCCCGCACGCCCTCGAAGGGGGTCAGTTCCTTGAACACGGAGCCGTCGATGTTGACCGCGTACAGCCGGTAGTTCTCGTCGCCGCCGGTGTCCTGGATGTACACGACGCGGTTGTTGTTGGCCCAGACGCTGCCGGCGATATCGCGCTCACGGGCGTCGGTCAGACGGGTCTCGGTCTGTTCGCCGACTTTCCGGACAAAAACATTGAGCCGATTCTCCCACGGTTTCATATAGGCGATGTGCTCGCCGTCGGGGGAGAGCGAATAACCGGCAGTTTCGGGATTTCTGAAAAAATCTGTGAGCGGAATCAGACGCGGCTGAACAGAGGGTGCGCTTGCGCCCGTGGAAAGCCCGGGCAGCGCAAGCAGTGCAGCCAGCGTCACCCCGGCTGCTATTTTTTTCATGTTCATCGTAAACTCCTTTCTTTTCAGAACTGGAAAGTCATTTTCGGGAAGATGTGCAGTATGATCTCGATGAAACCGAATCCGATCGGAAACCAATACAAGACGGCCTGCCCTGTCACATCTAATTGCGCCTGTGCCTGTAACACTTGCTGTCGCATGCATTTTCTTCGCATATCCGATCCTCCTGCCGGGATGAATGCTGTGAACCGGTGACTTTCGGGAACGCTTTGATCGGGTTGAGTCGATCTGCCATTCTGTGACGCATGCCCGTGCTGCCTGGCTGGAAAAACAGCACTGCCGCGACCGGCAGAACCAAGCCCAGGATCGTCGTGACGATCATCAGCATCCCCAGTTCGTCATAGTGGCCGCGCTCGACCACGAAGAGCTTGTTCAGGTATTGGGTGCCGAGCTGGCTGGCCGACAAGGCCAGGTTCGTGAAGGCGGCCATTACCGCAAAATAGGTGGCCTTCCGGTTGCGCGGGGCCTCCTTGGCGATCCAGGCCAGCATCGGGATCATGGCCACCTGCCCCAGCGGCGAATCCGCCATGGTGTCGACGAGAGCGATGGTGTGGGCGCCGAACCCCAGGTGGGCTTCGGTCCACTCGTGCAGCCCGTAGAACATGCCGAGAAACGGCAGCGCCATCACTGTACCGTAGAGGGACAGAAAGACCACTAGGTACGGCACGGGCCGCCGGCCCATCCAGCCGCGCAGGGCCAACATTCCGGCAATCGCCAGGATCGAGGCGACCTGCCGCAGGGTCCCCAGGAAGGCCTCGTCGAAGCCGAGCCGATCCATCTGCCACCAGCTCGCGCCGGCGCCGGCGCCGGGCATGGCCCGGAACACAAAAATGATGACCGCAATGGCGACGATCTCACGGCGTCGGCCGGGGTCCAGGTCGGCCAGGAGCTGGCGCATCAGAAAAACGACCAGACCCATGGAGCCGAAAAAAATAAGCTCCTCGTTCATGGGAACGCGGCCGAGACCCAGCAGCAGGGACAGGGCCACAAACGCCACCCCGGCGCCCAGGATGTTCGCGTTCAGGGTAACGGCCTGCGGCGGGGCTGTCTCGGCCGGGAGTGCGGCGGAGCGCCGGCGCCAACGCCGCATCCCAGCCGCCAGAAGCACCCCCAGCACCGAGACCACCGGGATCGCGAGCGAGATCCAGTACATGGTTTCATACGATAGCGTTTTCGCGAGCCACCCGCCGGCCCCGGCCACCACCGCGCTGCCGCCGACGATGGCCATGCGGCCCAGGGTCTGCATGGTCACGTGCATCTGCTGCTGCTCGGCCTCGGTGTAGGCCGTGTTATCTTCCCGGAGGGCGGGCACGGCCTCGACGGTCATCGCATCGGCCACCACGTCCTGGAGCACAAACCCGATGGGGGCGAGCAGCACCGAGACCACGTACCAGACGTCCAGGGGCAGGAGTGTTGCCATCCAGTCGGCATGCCCGGTCAGGCCGACCATGATCGCGAGGCTGGCGCCCATCAGCACGGCCCCCAAGTAGACGAACAGCGCCTTCCAGCGCCAGAACACGTCCACCAGGTGCCCCAGCGGCATCTTCATCGCCCAGGGCAGGCCCGCCCAGAAGCCGAGGCTCGCGAGTAAAGCCGGTGTGAGCCCAAGTTTCTCCTTGACGAAGAAAGCCTCGATTATGCCCGTGAAGCCGGAGACGCCTGCCGCAAAGTAAACCATCAGCGGCGGCAGGTAGCTCCAGCGCAAGTCCCGTGCAATGCCGCGTATGCCGATCATCAACCGCATAGCGAGTGCGCCGGTCCCAATAATCGCACGGAAGATTGGAGTGTTTTTCATGATGGAAGTTCTCTTCTCGTGGGCGCACTTTTACTCCGTCCACGACTCCTGTTTTGACAGGTTTGGGTGGATGCATTTTGCCCAATTATGGGAAACCTGCTGGCCTTCTTCAATCCAAACACCGCAGTCCTTTTTTGCGCTGCAATCAAAGGCCGTCAGATCCGGCTCTGCGGGCTGAGACGATTGGCAAGGATCCGGGGTAACCACTAAGCAGGTGATCAGCGCGCGCTTTCTGATTTTTCGGCACATGAATATAACGTGCTCGATTTCGACGTGGTCCATGGCGTGTGACTCCAGCAAGCGAGAATATGCCTCGCTTCAGATAAATTTTGTTGAACACCGGCTCCGCTACGGTGGCCCGGTTCGAGCCGGGGCGCACCATGGCCCCGGCTTGAACCGTAGGAGTTGTTTCCGATTACGCCAGGTGGATGACCATCACCCCGGTGTTCATGCGCTTGATGAGCAAATCGACTCCGCCGCTTTTCTTGTGCTGATCGATGGCGCTTTTGAAATCGCTCACCGAGTCCACGTTGCGGCGGTTGACCTCGACGATCAGGTCACCGCGCTGCATACCCGCCTTCTCCGCCTTGCTGTCCGGCTGGACCCCCACGACCACGACTCCCTTTTCACCTTTTAGATTGAGCTGACCGGCAATCTCCGGCGTCATGTCTGTCACCTGAAGGCCGTACCCGGAGTCCTTGGCTTTTTCTTTCCGCGGCGCTTCGGCGGATGCCAGCGTGAAGGCCCGTTTGCCGACGGTAACCGGAAGCGTGAGTTCTTTGCCGTCACGCACCAGCGTAATCTTGGCTTTCTCGCCGACGGCAATACCCGCGGTCTTGGTGGTGAGATCCCGACTGCTGGAGACCTTTTCCCCATTGACCTTCAGGATGACGTCCTTGGCCTTGATGCCGGCTTTGTCCGCCGGATCTCCGGCAACCACATCGGCGACCAGCACCCCGCCTTTGTCCTCGACGCCGTAATATTGGGCCAAATCGCCCTTCAGATCCTGCACGGTAACCCCTAACCAGCCGCGGGTGACCTCACCCTTGCTTTTGAGCTGGGCGACAACGGCGTTCGCCATGTCGATGGGAATGGCAAACCCGATGCCATGGCCCTGTGCGAGGATAGCGGTGTTGATGCCCACCACTTCACCATTCATGTCAACCAGCGGCCCGCCGCTGTTGCCCGGGTTGATGGAAGCGTCGGTCTGGATATAGTCGTCATAAGGTCCGGACCCAATCACACGGCCTTTGGCGCTAACGATGCCGGCCGTGACCGTATTCTCCAGCCCGAAGGGGTTGCCGATGGCAACCACCCACTCGCCTACCTTCAGGTCCGCAGATCGTCCCATCGGCACTGTGGGCAAATCGCCCTTGGCATCCACTTTGATAAGGGCCAGGTCGGTCTGCGGATCGCGGCCGACGATTTCGGCGTTAAATTCACGCTCATCTTTGAGCACGACCTTGATCTTGTCGGCATTCTCAACAACGTGGTTGTTGGTGATGATGTAGCCGGTCTTGTCGATGATAAACCCGGTCCCCAAGCCGGCCTGCTTGCGCTGCTCAGGGTCCTGCCCGCGTCCGAAAAACTCCTTGAAGCGCTCGTCCCCGAAGGGGTTGCCTTGGAACTGCTGCCGCATGCCGGTCTCGCCCGCCGTCTTCTCTACCTGGATGTTCACCACGGCGGGGCTGACGTGTTCGGCCAGCATGCTGAAGTTGTCCGGGATCATCCGGGGTGGGCTCTTGGCGGCCTGCAGGCCGGCCGTGGAGAGCAACCCCACCAACAGCAGCAGCAAGGCAATAAACTGTGTGACTCGAAATCGTCTATTCATACTCTTTGTCCTCCTGGTTTGATGTTTGCCCAAACAGGCTATATCTACGGGCAAACAATAAACCACCAAGTTCACGGCAAGATGACCCGGAAATGACCAAAATGTTATCAGCCGTAAAGCTCACCCAACCTGAGCGTATTCGCGCCCGGAAGAAATGGATCAGCATCGTCGGAGGACTCTTGGTGTGTAAAGGCGTAAATGAAAAAAGTTAATGTGTAAAACATCATATGGCTTCTGAAACAAAAATGCGATATCAACCAGGGGATTTTAATCGGAAGCCGGGTAAATCGTACTGAAGATAGCGAAAGCATCAACGCCATGAATCGGCCGGAGTCTGTTAAAAAACAGGAATTCCTCTCAGGAGCGCGGGATACGTTACCGCTGCTTCTCGGAGCCCTTCCGTTCGGGCTGATCTACGGGGCGGTCGCCGCGACGTCGGGGTTGTCCATGCCGGCGGCCGTGGCCATGTCGGCCTTCGTCTTCGCGGGCGCTTCGCAGTTCATCGCCGTGGGGCTGGTC
>DATITS010000311.1:0-5701 GCA_035467535.1 Desulfobacterales bacterium | reverse complement strand
GCCCAGGTGGCAAAGACAAAACGTGACCGAAATGAATTGCTTCGTTGCGCATATCGGACTGAAGCAGGGACTGGCAACGGTTGAAGATCTGATACTCGATACCCAGCGAATCACCGTTGCCGGCGGCGGGATGCTGAATCTGGAAACAGAAGCGATCGATCTGCTTCTCGCTCCGCGACCCAAGCGACCCAGTCTCGTCAGCCTGGCAAATCCGGTGAGGATCCAAGGCACGCTGGCCACGCCCGATGTGTCCGTTGCGCGGCTTCCCAGCCGGCGTCGGCTCATGCGTACGGGTCTTCTTGCGGGCCTGATCAATCCCGCTTTCCTGCTCATCGCCTTCAGCGATACAGGAACCGGTGTGGCCAATCCGTGTGGTGCAGCGATTGAACGAGCCTATGAAGCTGCCGAGATCGACGCGCGCTGAGTGCCGTCAATGACCCGTGCCCGCCGCAAGCGGCGGGCACGGGTCATTGACAAACTTAGGGCGCAGTAGTAAAAAACCAACATTTATTCAACGATTTCCAACGAGGAAAGGAGTTCACTATGAGGTCGATCTTGAGCATTCCCATTTTTCTCTTCATTCTATTTTTTAGTTTCACCCAGGTCGCCCTGGCACAGGATTTCTTTGTTTTCCCCCGCCAAGGGCAAAGCAATGAGCAGCTGCAAAGAGACAAGGTTGAGTGCCAGATTTGGGCCAGGCAGCAGACGGGCTTTGACCCCTTGCAGACGCCTACCGCCTCGGCGCCGCCAGCAGCCACAGGATCGCCCGTAGGCGGCGTGATCCGCGGCGGCGCGGCCGGGGCCGCGGCCGGAGTTGTGGGGGGGGCTATCGGTGGTAATGTCGGCAGAGGTGCCGCCATCGGAGCAGCCAGCGGAGCCTTGTTGGGCGGTATGGTGCGATCGGATCAAAACAGAAGAGAGGCGGAGGACACCCGGCAGTGGGCCCGGCAGGAGTCCGCCACGCAGTCAGCCGCCCGGGATCGGTTCAACCGCGCTTACCGAACCTGCTTGGAAGGCAAGGGCTATACCGTCAATTGATGCCCACTTCGGATTTGCCTATTGCCAAGCGGAATGTCGTTCCTGAAGCCAAGCGATTGCGCCACCGCGCCAACTGCCCGTGCATCAGGGGAGAGACCATGGCAGCAGATCGAAGCCGGGTCTTACCCGCATGTCGGGTTTATGGACCTTAATTCTTCTTTGCTCATGATAGGGGGACCGGATGAATAAGACAATTGGCCTTCTTTTAACGCTGTTGTGTGTCCCGGCAATGCCGCTTCTGGCTGTCGCCGGTGACTTTGACGGATCGAAACCATTGGTCTGCACGGTGATCGAAGCCAGCGAATGCATCATGGGTGAAGGCTGCAAGGCGGTAGCGCCCGAGGAGATCAACCTGCCGCGATATCTATGGGTCAACGTCGGCCAGAAAACGATTCAAGACAAAAAAACGGGCGATGACACCCGGAAAAGCCGGATCGAAAGCCTCAAGCAGGTCGACGGCAAGCTGATCCTTCAGGGCGCGGAACAGGGCCGTGAGGGTGTACGCGACGGTTATGGCTGGACCATCGCCATCATGGAGGATACCGGCCAGATGGTGCTGACCGCCTCGGGGGACCTCGCCGCCGTGGCCGCGTTTGGCGCCTGCACACCCTACTGACCCGAACGCTTGCGACCAAGATCCGCTTTGGGGGGCGCTCATGAAAAAACTACTGCTCATTTTGATGATGTTGTCAGTAACAGGCTGTTATTCTTCTGGCAGAGGAGTCGCCTCGTCGCTTCTGGCTGCCGGCAGTGATTTTGACGGATCGAAACCATTGGTCTGCACGGTGATCGACGTCAGAGAGTGCATTGTGGGTGAAGGATGCAAGGCGGTCTTGATTGAGGAGATCAACCTGCCGCGATATCTGTGGGTCAACGTGGGCAAGAAGACGATTCAAAGCAAACAAACGGGCGATGATGCCAGGAAGAGTCC
Organism: Desulfobacterales bacterium; assembly: GCA_035467535.1. Taxonomy (GTDB): domain Bacteria; phylum Desulfobacterota; class Desulfobacteria; order Desulfobacterales; family SpSt-501; genus SpSt-501. The sequence goes on along the minus strand of DATITS010000311.1, from coordinate 3,732 downwards.
GATCGAAGGCGTCAAGCAGGTTGACGGTAAGCTGATCCTTCAGGGTGCGGAACAGGGACGCGAGGGCGTACGAGACGGTTTTGGCTGGACCATTGCCATCATGGAGGATACCGGCCAGATGGTGCTGACCGCCGCAGGGGACCTCGTTGCCGTGGCCGCGTTTGGCGCCTGCACACCCTACTGACGCGATATGCCACAAAAATTCGCAGCGGGGTACGGTGACAGACCCGGCCACATCCGGGGCTGATGCTGGGATATCGCCCCGCAAGCTTGCATTTTGGCAGGAGCAACTCCATTCAATCTGCCCATGAAAAAACTACTGCTCATTTTGATGATGTTGTCTGTAACCGGCTGTTATTCCTTTGGCAGAGGAGTCGCCTCCAGGGTAATTGAAAATCTGGAAAGTGAAGACACCCGCCAATGTGAAATCCGCGGAAGCCAATTCAACGGCATCTCTTCATATCTATCCGATGGAGAAGTAGTCAAAGTTCTGATCGTACACGGCATCGGTACCCATCGCCCCGGACATTCTGCAGTAATCAGCGAAAGTATCGCTCGCTCCCTGGGACTGAATGTTTTCTCAAGGCATAAAGATATCAATATCATGAACCTCAGGAACCCGGAGCAAAGACTGGCAAATCTGCGAATTAAAGGCATGCGCAATGCCGACGCATCCAAAAAGGTGGTCTTTTATGAACTGACGTGGTCCGACATTACCGCGGAAAGAAAAAAAATGCTGGATTTCGACACATCGGGTCAATACGCTCATCGTAGGGCCCCATTCAACAATACGATGAAGGCATTTCTGAATGATGTCGCCCCGGATCCCATGATTTACGTGGCCGACAAGGAGAACCTCATCTTGAGGGCCACCCAACAAGCCATCTGCTGGATGCTCGCCGACGGAGAAGGTGACGAGATAGAAGACAATCAAAGCAACGTGTGCAGTGTTTCATCATTGTCGCGACTGAGCAATCTGGAAAAGTATAATATTGTATTTATTACCCACAGTTTGGGAAGTCGCATCATTATGGACGCTTTGGGAGAGATTGTTGAGACGCTGAACAACGATCAAACCGTGGCGGGCCATCCTGCCTTGGTTTCTAAACTGCAAGAAAAAGAAATGACGGTGTTTATGCTATCCAACCAACTGCCTTTACTGCAAATCGGATTGCCGGCGCCCAAGGTTGTCGGACAGATCGATAGTTATTGCCGTACGAATGGAAAAAATTATGCTCATCGAGCGTTCAACAAACTGAACATTGTCGCGTTTACCGATCCCAATGATCTGTTAAGCTATTCCATTACGCAGGATTTTGTTGATCATTACCTGGATTCCAGAATGTGTCCGGTCGTCACCAATATCCATATCAACGTTGCCGATAGAATCACAGCTTTTGGAATTGAAGTCGTCAACCCGATTGCGGCGCATGGCAATTATGATTCAGATGAAAGAGTCATCGAACTCATTTCCCATGGAAACATCAATTTCGAACAGAATAAGTTGTTATTTGAACGCTGTCGTATGATCAGAGTCGAAAATCAGTAGGGGCGGCCGACCGCGCCGTAAACATATCCCACCGCAAAACCGAGATTCTCATTGTAAAACATAAGAGGACAATCCTATTGCGACAGGAGACTGCGAGATGAAACGCAGCGTGTTGAGCATGATGTTGGTTACCGGTCTTCTGGTGGTCTCGCCCGTCTGGGGCGCAGGCCTGTGGCTCTACGAAATGGGGACACCGGATTTGGGCACGGCCGCAGCGGGGCGCGCGGCCATGGCCTCGGACGCCTCCACGGCCGGCGCCAACCCGGCCGGCATGACCCGGCTCGACCGACCCCAGGTGCTGGTGGGTATCCAGGGGCTCTACACCGATATCCACTTCGACACGAACGCATCCGGCTTCGGGGGCGGCGACGGGGGCAACGCCGGGGGGTTCGTGCCCATGGGCAGCCTCCACTACGTCCACCATCTGGCCCCGGATTGGAAACTGGGGATCAGCGCGGGGTCCTATTTCGGCCTGGGCGTGGACTACGGGGAGGACTGGTCGGGCCGGTACTACATGCAGGAAGCGAAACTGACGACCTTCGGCGTCAATCCCGGGGTGGGCTACCGGGTCAGCGACTGGCTCTCCGTCGGCGCGGGCTTCAGCGTCCTTTATGCCGAACTGCTCCAGAAGTCCGCCATCAACAACGCCGCCGTTCCCGGCCAAGCGGGGCTCGGCGACGGGCAGCTCAAGATCGAGAGCGACGACGTGGGCTACGGCTTCAACCTGGGAGTCCTGCTGGAGCCTGTGGCGGGCACGCGATTCGGCATCACCTACCGTTCCGAGGTAAAGCTTGGGTTCAAGGACGTGGCCAGCGCCAGCAACGTCGGGCCGGTGCTTCAGGGAGCCCTCAACCTGAGCGGCCTGGCCGGCAGCAAGGTGAACATCGACATGACCGTCCCCCAGGCGGTCATGCTGAGCGGCTACCACCAGATCAACCAGCGCTGGGCGATCATGGGCAACATAGGTTGGCAGGACTGGAGCGCCTTCGGCAAGCAGGAGATCGGCCTGGACTCGACCAATTCGAACTCTTTCACCAAGGACCTCGACTACGACGACGCCTGGCATTACGCCCTGGGCGCTCAATGCCGATTCGCCCCGGACTGGCTCTGGTCCTTCGGCGCGGCCTACGACACCTCGCCGGTGGACAACGACAAGGGCCGCACGCCGGACCTGGCCCTGGACCGCCAGGTCCGCTTTGCCACCGGGCTTCAGTACGACTGGAACAAGGATGTGACCGTGGGAGGGGCCTATGAGTACATCGACCTCGGCGACGCCGGCATCGACCGGAACGACGGCCCGCTCAAGGGGCCCCTTAAGGGCGACTTTAGCCCCAATGCGATCCACGTTTTTGCCGTCAACCTGACATGGAGGTTTTGAGGCAGGCAACCCCGCCGCCGTGCGGATCTCTGTCGGCAGGATCGAGATAGAAGCGCATGGGGTATTCCAGTACGTCAAAGCCTGGATGTCCATCTGTCTGACCGGCGATCCTCGTTGGGTTTACCCCCGGCGCGAACAGTCATCTTCGTGCATCCATCCGCTTGACACCTTTCAGATTGGAGGTTCCCATGAAAGCCTTACTTACAGCGTTTGTTTTGGTCACGGTTCTGTGTGCCTGTGCGCAGCCGATGGAAAGGGTGGCGCCACCGGAGCCGGTGACGGCGAAACCTGTCGATTCACACACAAGCCGTGACTCGCTCGACTGGGCGGGCGTCTATGAGGGGGTCCTGCCGGGCGCAGACCCTGCCGGTGTCAAGACCCGGCTGGCGCTCAACCGGGATGGCACGTACGAACGCGCGACCCTGCCTGTGGGGCGGCAGGAGGCAGCCCAGACCGTGCGTGGGCGCTTCACATGGCACCCGAACGGGAACGCCATCAGGCTCGACGAGGTCGGCGGAGGGCAGCTGTTTGCAGTCGGCGAGGGCCGGCTCCTCCTGCTTCACCCTGGCGGGGGGCCCGCGGGGACGCCGGTGCCCGACGCGGTGTTGACGCTCGTGCCGCAGGCGGCGACAGGAGAGGGCTTCGCGCAGATGCTCGAGCGCTATCGCTGGAGCCTTGAGTCCGCAACCGACGGCCAAAATCGGGTCATCGAGGCCCTGTCTCCCCGTAAGGATCACCCCGTCGTGTTCGAATTTTCCGGCACAAGACTCGGCATACAGGGCCCCTGCAACCGGATGATGGGGTC
>DATITS010000310.1:0-11594 GCA_035467535.1 Desulfobacterales bacterium | reverse complement strand
CGAGAACCAGGCGGGCCGAGAGAATCCGCGCTCGGTCATTGCTCGCTACAACTTCGCCAAGTCGGGCGAAAAGAACGCCGATGGTGAGAAGGAAAATCTGTTCGAGCTGATCCGCTCTGCAAAGCGGATCGGCCCTGCGGGAAAGGCGTTCGATTACTCGTCCATAAACACGACGCTGCTGGCTTTGCTTGCGGAATCCGTAGAGAACAAGCGATGGAGCGACATCTACCAGGAGCGTGTGTGGTCGAAGATGACTGTCGAAGGCGACCTGCAAGTCGCGATCGCACCGGACAGCACGCCGCTGCCGCATGGCCTGATCGCGTCACGCCTGCGTGATATGGCGCGCTACGGCATGCTTTACACGCCGAGCTGGAACAAGGCCGCACGCGAACGCATTGTCTCGCAGGCTTATGTGCGGCAGATCCAGACAGGTGGACGCAAGGAGATTTTTCTCAAGGGCGAACTCGGGAATCTCGTGACCACAGCGATCTTTCCGGCCAGTCCGCCGTCGGCGAATCACTGGCAGTGGGACGCTGTAGGGCCTGACGGCGACTTTTTCAAGGGTGGCGTGTACGGCCAGGGCCTGTACGTTTCTCCGGCCAGGGATCTCGTCATCGCCTGGTTCTCGACGGTCATGTCGAATGACCTGACGCAGTACGCGCGCCAGATCGCGATAAACACGCCAGCGTTGCGATGATCGGCTTGTGAATGGGAGACTCCCCTAACCGCCGGTTCCAGCGGACCCGCGAGGCGGGCCGGTGAGCCGCCTCGTTGAGAATATCACCGCAAAATCGACTTCCAAGAATGATGTGGTTGTGACAGCGAAGGGCATCATATCTGATTTCTAAAAACGTGAGGTTGAATGCCTCTATCACCGGCAAATGGGGTGATCCCGTCAACATGATCGCCCCATTTCATGTTGGCCGTGCAGGTTCTCAATCCATTTCATCGCCTCGGTGACGGTAATTTTTCCAGACACCTGGGTGGTCGAAAGCTTGGGGGCAAAGCGCTCTAAGGATTTTTTAATTTATGAAAAGGGGTACAGAGGGCCGCAAACGAATCATTTTGTCAGGCCTTTCGGTGGCAACTCAGAAAGCAAATTATCCAGATCAAGGGGGCGGGTATACATAGTGAGATGGCCATCGGCTGAGCGGGGCCACTGTGGCTCGGGTTTGTCCCAGTAAAGTTCGACCCCGTTCTCATCAGGGTCCCTCAAATAAAGGGCCTCGCTGACTCCGTGATCACTTGCGCCCTCAATTGGGACGGCTTCGGATATGAGCCTACGTAACGCGTCCGCAAGCGCTGAGCGAGTGGGGTAAAGAATGGCGACATGGTAAAGCCCGGTAGCTTCAACCGGGGGTGGTGAACCTCCTGCACTCTCCCATGAGTTCAGCCCGATATGGTGGTGGTAACCGCCTGCTGAGATAAACGCTGCGCTTGATCCATACCGTTGAGTCAATTTGAAACCCAGCACACCGCAATAAAAATTTAGCGATCGCTCCAGATCAGCGACTTTGAGATGCACGTGACCAATGCGAACTCTGGGGTCAATTGGATTTTTGGTATCGTTGCTTGGCATAGAAATAATCCTTGAATAAACCGGGACGACGCCAATAATGGCATAACAGAGGCTAAAAATACACAAGAAGTTTCATCAATAGACTTTCCGAAAATGAGAGGAAAAAGGCCCCTATCCAAGGCATGCCCTACTGGAAAAGAATTAGGTTTTTCAGTTTGGGTTTGACATTAGTGGGGCAACGAAGGGCTGAATGAGGGACGGGCATTGGTATATTGTCGCACCTTGATCGCCGCCCACGAACCCCCGCATTTCGGGCGCACGCCCGACGCGCCGGAACGCCTGGCGGCGGTCGACCCGGGCGCGCTCAAACAGCCCGAGGCGTTAGTGAGTTTGTTGGAGGCCGAAATTAAAGCGGCGGCCAAAACCCTGCGGCAACTCACGGCAGCGGAACGGCGCAAGACGGGCATCCACGTCAAGCGCGGCGAGATGACCGTCGATGAGATCCTGGAACAGTTTATCGTCGCCCATGCCGAAGACCATCTGGTTCAGGTGCGAACGGCATTGCGGGCGTGAGCCGTGAGCGGGGATAAGGGACGGGCATCCGATATGGACATTTCCATTCGCCGCCGCAAACGATACGGAGAGGTATCCCGTGAAGATTTCAATTCTCGATGACTATTTCGATACGCTCCGTACGCTCGCCTGCTTTCAGAAGCTGGAAGGACACGCGGTAACGGTCTATAACGATCACACGCAGGATACCGACGCACTCGCTTCACGCCTTAAGGATACGGAGGCACTGGTGTTGATTCGAGAGCGCACGCAGATCCGTGCGCCGTTGCTCGAACGCCTCGACGCGCTTCGGCTCATCAGCCAGCGCAGCGTCTACCCTCATATCGACATCGACGCGTGTACACGTCGCGGCGTCATCGTCTCCTCCGACCAGCATACCGGCAGCCCGTCCTATGCCGCAGCCGAACTCACGTGGGGCTTGATCATCGCCGCAATGCGTCAGATTCCCCAGCAGATGTCCGCGCTTCGCGCCGGAAACTGGCAGATCGGTGTCGGCAGCAGCCTGCGCGGCAAGACACTGGGAATCTACGGATATGGAAGAATCGGCGCAGCGGTAGCAGGCTATGGAAGGGCTTTCGGCATGAATGTTCTGGTGTGGGCTCGCGAAGCATCGCTGCAACGCGCGCAAAGCGAGGGATACGCTGTCGCGCCGAGCAAGCGCGAGTTCTTTGAGTCTTGCGACGTGATCTCCCTGCACATGCGGCTGGTCACGGGAACGCGAGGCATCGTCACCAAGAATGACTTGGCGCGCATGAAGCCCACCGCCTTGCTGGTCAACACAAGCCGGGCACCGCTGATTGAGCCGGGAGCGCTTGTCGATTCTTTGCGCGCAGGGAGGCCGGGCATGGCGGCCATCGACGTTTACGAAGAAGAACCGTTGCGAGACCCCGGCCACCCGCTGCTGAAAATGGAAAACGTTGTGGCTACGCCGCACATCGGATACGTGACCCGGGACGAATACGAAGTCCAGTTTTCCGATATCTTCGATCAGATTACCGCTTATGCGGCGGGGACTCCCATCAACGTGGTGAACCCGAACGTCTTCGACGTGTTGAAGGACCGGCAAAGGGGATAAGGGGCGGTTATTGGTATATTGATTAAATCTTGGAATGCCCGCCGGCCTTGCGCGGGGCATCATGCGTGAGCACCTGTTCCGGAAGCCATGTCGCCACCTTCGGGAATGCGGCAACGCATGCAATCGCGATCAGCAGCATAACGACGTAAGGAACGATTCCCTTGTAGATATCCTGCATGCGAACATTTTTCGGGGCCGCGCCTCTCAGGAAAAAAAGAGCGTACCCGAAAGGAGGCGTGAGAAAGGAGGTCTGCAGCGTTATCGCGATCAGGACGGTGATCCAGGAGAGCGCCATGACGGGCGAATCGATGTAGGCGCTGAAATCGAGGCTGTCGATGGCCGGCCTGAATATCACGAAGGAGACGACGACGAGCTCGATCCAGTCGAGGATGAACCCCATCACGAACAGCACCGATAGAATCAACGCCAGAGTGCCCCAACTGCCCAGCTGAAGGCTTTCGAGGAAGCCCGTGACGCCGTCAATGCCGCCGATCAGCCAGAAAATCAAATTGAAGGCCGAGGCCCCGATGTAGATGAAAAAAACCATCGCCGTCAGGGTGGTGGTCTGGACAATCACCTGGTGCAGCATGCGCAGCGAAAAGGTACCCCGCAGCATGCAGATCACCAACGCCCCGCAGGCGCCCATGGCGGCCGACTCCCCCAAGGGGACCCACCCGACGGTGACGAACAGGAGAATGGCGACCACCAGGCCGATGGGCAGCGCCAGGCTCCTGACAATGGCAAACGCGGACATGGCACTGCCCGCCCCGGGCGTTTGAGGGGGCCACGGCGCCAGGGCCGGCGTTAGCCAGCCTGTCACGCAGCAGTAGGTGCAGTAGAAAAGAACCAGCAGGGCCGAGGGCCCCACCATGGCCAGAAAGACGTAAGGGGAAAAAGCGCCCATGGATTCGGCCAGGAAAAACAGCATGACTCCCGGCGGCAGGGCGACGCCGAGTGCTCCCGCGGCCGCCACCGACCCGGCGGCAAACGAGGGCCGATAGCCTTGCTCGAGCATGGCCGGCAGTGCGATCAGCGCCAAGGTCACGACCGAGGCCCCGATCATACCGGCGGCGGGGGCCAGGATGAGGCCGATCAGGATGACGGCCACGGCCAGCCCGGCCGGCACCTTGCGCAACACCTGCTGCAGCGCGCGCAGCATTTCCTGCGCTACACCGCTGTGCTGCAGGACCAGGCCCATGAATAACAGCATCGGGACCCCGCTCCAGACGACATCCCCGCTGCCCCGCAGCGTTCCATACATCCGGTAGTAGATCATTCCGAAATCGGAGAGCCGGACAAGACCCACCGCGCATCCCACCAGGCCGAACGCCAGGCCGACGCCGGCAAGCACCACGGCCACCGGCAAGCCGCTGAAAAGCACACCGAAAAGGGTGACCAGCATCAACAGCCAAAGATAGTCGTAAAAAAACGCGCCCATCAGCCGTCGGACGCTCCTTGGGGGCCATCGTGAATCTGCTGCGGAGCTATGTCCGCCCGCGGCGCCGGCGCGGCCTCTTGCCCGGCGAGGAAAAGAAAATTTCGGATCACCACGCAGACACCGGCGAGAAATAAAAGCAGGAAGCCGACGGGAACAGTGGCTTTGACCACCCATTGCAGGGGAAGGCCTGAAAAGGCTTCCAGCTTCTCCCCATCTAAAAAAGCGGTAAACACCGAGCCCGCGCCATAGCTGACGAGGATGCCGCTGATGGGCATCAGAATGGCTGCGCACCCTATCATTTCGACCAGCGCCCTTGTTTTTGCGCCCAGCTTCTCGCGAAAGATATCGATCCGGACGTGCCCGTCCACAAGGTAGGTATGCCCCAGGGCGGTCATTACCAAGAGCAGAAAAAGCGCGGCCTCAATTTCCGAAAGCTTGTCCGAACCCACGTGGGCGATCTGGCGGATGGCCACATCCAGTGCGGTGGCGGCGATCAGGGACAAGAGACTGAACCAGGCGCAGGCAAACGTGATTCGCATCACCAGCCGGTCCACCCGCCTGCTGAATTTAGAAAGTGCCGCAAGAGCGCTCATAGGAAGCTGCAATTTTTCTCAAGGCGCCAACCAATTCAGGTGAGCCTCAACCCCGCAACTTCTCGCGAAAAAATGCCCTTCCCCGGTTTTGACACCGGGAAAGGGCGATAGATAAGGATCTTCGAGGCTCAAATAGCGGCCAGCCTATGGCCCAGTCGCATCTAGCGATCAGATCAGAACCAGACCCTTCCCGATCATTCTTTTATCACTTCTCATTAATAAAAATCTTTACAGCACGCTGTAAAGATTTTTAAGCGCGTCCGATCACGAGCTTGAGGGGATCCACGTCCTCCCGCAAAATCTTCAGCTCCAGCTCGGTCGGCGGGGCCGTGCTCCCGATCTGCTTGGGAATGACCAGTTCGAAGCCCGTCTCCGCCTTGACCTTGTCCAGATCGACCCCCGGGTGCAGGGACTCGAGCATCATCGAGCGGCTCTTCTCGTCGAAACCCATGACGGCGAGATCCGTGACGATCTTGTAAGGGCCGCCCTCCGGCAGCCCCGCGGCCTCGCGGGCACCCGCGCCGGTGAGAAACCCGGGGGAGGTGACGAACTCGCATTTCTCCACGAAGCGCGATTTGCTGTGCACCGTCATGATCATGGTGCGCCAGCAGAACGAGGCGAAATCGTTGGCCCCGCCGCTGCCCGGGAACCGGACCTTGGGCTTGTAGTAGTCGCCGACGACGGTGGAGTTGATGTTGCCGTACTTGTCGATCTGGGCCCCGCCCAAGAAGGCATAATCCACCAGGCCGCGGCTGCAGGTGGTCATCATCTCGGTCATGCCGGCGGCCATGACCGCACGGAAAAAGGTGCGCGAGTCGCCCACGGAAATCGGCATCTGGGGCAGCAGGGGCGAAATCCCACCGGCCTCGAAGAGGATGACCAGGTTGGGCGATTGGGTCTTCTGGGACAGCATGGCGGCCGCACATGGAGCGCCGGTGCCGACGGCGACCGTCTTGCCGTCCTCCAGGTAGCGCGCGGCCACACAGATCATCATTTCCATCGTATTGTAGGAAGGTGCCACTGTATACCTCCTTCGTTCAGCAGGTTTTGCGCTCAGCGTCGAACGTCATTTTTCCACCAGGTTTTCGAGCTTCTGCAGGGCCTTCAATTTCTTCAGGCCGCCGCAGCGCTCCAAATATTCCTCGAAGCAGGAGACACCGTAGATGTAGTGATCGAGGAACTTCTCGAACTCCTTCGGGTCCTTCTCGACCTTCATCCACTGGGCCAGATGCTCCTCGTCCGAGAAGTAGAGGTAGGGCATGTTGCCCGGGTAGCTGCCGAAGGGCATCTCGACGACGGCGTCGACGAGGTAGAACGGAATCGAGGTCGCGGTCGGGTTGGCGCGGATGGTGGCATTGGTGACAAGCTTCTCGGCCGTGATGATGACGTGTTTCGCGGCCCGCGACAACTCCAGGTCGGCCACGGATATGCCCTTGAACACCGCGTTGCCGTACATGTCGGCCTCGTGCACGTGAATGACGGCCACATCCGGCCACAACGCCGGCACCGCCGTGAATTTCTTGCCGGTGAAGGGGCACTCGATGACCCTGGCCGCGGACATCTTGAAGGTGTCGGTCCCCAGCATGGAGCGAACGATGGCGAACGAAACCCCTTCGGCGGCGGCCTTCAGGCGCGCGGCAAGGGAGTAGTTGGTCCACTCGGTGACTTTGAGCTCGCCGGACTCCATGTAGCGGCGCGCGTTCGGGGAGAGCCCGCGGGCTTCCAACCCGACGACGTAAGCGGCATCCACGCGGTTTAAACATTTGCCGGCGGCGAGCAGCTGGAAGTCGTGGGTGGAGGTGTGGCCGAGAAAGCCCAGGTTCTTGCGGCGCGCCCGCAGGATCTCGTGGATGACGGCCGTGGAGATGCGGTTGGCGCCGAATCCCCCTATTGCAAGGTAGCACCCGTCCGGGATGAACTTCTCCACCGCTTCCTTTTCGGTCATGCGCTTGTCGACCATGGCCCGCGGTTTCTGGCGGAAGAATTCGCGTGCCTTGTCCGGGTCGGGATCCATGAACAGCGGGTTGACCCCTTGATCCAGCACTTTCATAGCGTTCCCCTCCAACATCGAAATGGTTGCGATTGAAAATCCGTGCATTTTTCTAACTCCTCCCCAAATTCAGCAATAAACATGCCACGTAAAAAAAATATGACGCATTCTGATAAAAGACTGTTTTAATTTTAAAATATACATTTAATGGCCATGGTCTTTCCCATCCGGACCAGCGGTGCCAAACCAATATCGTATTAAAAATGATACACTCCCGAGGGCACTGGCCACTCCACTCCTTACCTATGGATCCTGATTGGCGATAAAATAGATAACATTTTGAAAAAACGAATAATTGGCATGCTTCGGCAGGTCATAATGCGAAACTCACGCGGCAGATTCCTAAATTGGAAGAGTCAAGATGAATCAATTCGGAGACATGTTTAAATTTTGATACATATCGACCGCGCTGGGCGGGTCTGGACCTTCGTCCGCTGCCAAACCGCGTTAATCCAATTAACAGATTGAAATGTAATTCAATATTTTTAAAACCGCCGGAAAATAACGGCCCGCCGAAACCTCCCGACAGGGTGGCCCGGGATTTGCTTAGTCGGGGCGGGGGATTCTTTTCTCGCGGTTTTTCGCGTCAATGACACTCACCGCCACAGGGCAGGAGGACAGCACCCCATGGAAATCAAGGAGCCGGAAATAACGCGCGATCAGATACTCGTTCTTCAGGACGAGAACTTCAGCGTCGGCAACGTGTGCATCGTCACCGGCGCGGGAACGGGGATCGGTCGGGCCACCGCCATCGCAGCGGCCGCGAACAACCTGATGACGGTCGGGCTCGACATCAACGAGAAAGAGGGCAAGAAGACCCAGAAAATCGCACGCGACATGGGCGGCCAGATGATCTTCATCAAAACCGACCTGTGCAACGATGCGGAGATCACTCAGGCGGTTGCGGACGCGGCCAAACTGGGAGCGATCACCTTTGTCGCCAACATCGCCGGGCTGCAGCACATCGATTCGATTGACAACTTCCCCATGGAAAAGTATGACCTGATGCAGCGGCTCATGCTGCGGGCGCCGTTTTTGCTCTCCAAGCTGACGATCCCCCACATGCGCAGGAACGCCAACGGGACGGGTGTGATCGGCCACATGGCCTCGATCCACGCCCACATCTGTACCAAGAACAAACCGGTCTACAACATCACCAAGTTCGGCCTGCGGGCCTTGGCGCAGTCGATCTCGGCGGAGGGCGAGGGCAAGATCCGCTCCTTCACCGTGAGCACGGGCTTCATCAAGACGGCGCTCGCTTTAGGACAGATTCCGTCCCAGGCCGCCCAGCGCGGCATCACCCCGGAAGAAGTGGTGCGCGATGTGATGCTGGGCAAGTCCCGCATTAAAGAGATGATGGACCCGGTCGAGGTGGCAAACCAATTCATCTACGGGTTCTCGCGCTACGCGCGCTATCTCATCGGCGGCGACCTGCTTTTCGACGGTGGGGTCGTTTTGACTTACTAGAAAACAGGTTATGGCACACTGTGCCGTCCTGTGTGGAACGAAATGCCCCAGCCCCCTCTTGCGGGGGTTGGGGAGATTCTGGAATCGACTTCTTTGGGAGGATAATTTAACTCATCATGTCCGAAACCGTTCAGATCATCTTCGGCCTCATCCTGCTCGTGGGGGTGTACATTTTCACCCAGGCGGTGGTGGGCTGGCGCATTCGGCGCACCAGCAGGAACATTCTCAGGGACCTCGAATATAAAAAAGCCTTCGAGCCGGCAACGGCGATCGAACTTCCCTACGCCAAACGGAATATTTTCAAGATCGGCTTGCGGGATTTCCGGCCCAAGGCCGTCGAAGCCCTCGTGCAAGCGGACATCGTGGGCATGACGGCCGCCGGGAAATATTACCTGAAAAAGGGCCTCGATGAACTGAAGCTCTGAAACATATCCAGGGGAGAATTCCACACAGAACCAAGAAGGAGGTGGTGGCCGCTCCAGAATAGAAAGCCCCGAAGAGCCCGGTGTATCGACATTAACCACAATTACGGAGGAGATTGAGATGAAAAAGCTCGCATTGGCAGTCCTGATCATTTGCGTGGCCGTGGCGTTTGTCGCCATGGGACCGGTCACCTCTTTTGCCCAAATGCAGCAGAAAAAAATCGAGAAGTTCGGCGAAGACAAGCGGATCCAGGAATGGAGCAAAAAGAAATGGGAAACCTCCACCCAGAAGATCTCCTGGCGCATGAGCGACCCGTGGGGCGGCATGATGTTCCATGACATGCCCATTCACTTCGCCGACACCGTGCGGGCCTGCTCCGGCGGCCGCCTGGACATCAAGGTCTTCCCTACCGGCGCCATCGTGCCGGCCATGGAAATCTTCGAGGCCACCTCCAAAGGCACCCTCGATGCCTTCCACTCCTGGCCCGGCTACTGGAAGGGCCGCAACGAAGCCTTCGTGGCCTACGCCTCCGTGCCCTTCGGGCTTGACAACGAGGGCTACAACATCTGGTACTACGAGCGCGGTGGAAAAGAGATGTTCGACGAGCTCTACGGCCGCTACAACATGAAGGCCTTCTTCGTCGGCAACGCCGGCCAGGAGATCGGCATGCACTCCAACAAGCGCGCCACGAAGCTTGCGGATTTCAAAGGCATGAAGGTGCGCACCGTCGGCTGGTACATGGACATCCTGACCCAGATGGGGGTCTCCGTCACCCCGCTGCCCGTGTCCGAAATTTATCTTGCCCTCGAGCGCGGCATCATCGACGCCTGCGAGTTCAGCAGCCCGGCCGCCAACGTTTCCACCGGCTTCCATGAAATCACCAAGTACATGATCATGCCCGGCGTGCACCAACCTTCGTGCCAGTTCGACGTCGCCATCAACCTGGACAAGTGGAAGGCCCTGCCCGAGGACTTGAAGCAGATCGTCGAGACCGCCGCCAAAGAGACCCAGCTGTGGTCCAACTCCTGGTCGGAGAACCTGAACATCGAGGCGCTCAAGATCCTCAGTGCGAAATCCGAGTTCGTGAAGATGGACGACGCCACCGTGGTGGATTTCGCCAAAGCATCTTTCAAGTACCTGGACGACCTCAAGACCAAGCACCCGGATGTGAAGAAAACCCTGGACTCCCAGGAGAAATTCAAGGAAGACTTCGCGGTCTGGCGCGACATGCGCGGCCGCCTGGCCCCGTGGCCCAACAAGGATGTTGAGAAAGGCCGGCTGCTTCAGTAACCTGACGGCTTTCACCCCGCGGCTGCTCACGGGCCGCGGGGTGCATCTCTGCAACCGGAGGAAAGGACGCCTGACATGCTCAAAAAATTCGTTCGCGCCGTCGATGCCGTCAATAATTTCGTCGGCAGGTACACGGCCCTTCTGCTGATCCCCCTCGTTGCCATCGTGTTCTACGAGGTGTCCATGCGCAAGCTCTTCAACATGCCGACCATGTGGGTTTTCGAGACGACCGTCTATCTGTACGGCTTCCACTACATGATGTCGATGGGTGTCACCATGCTCTACGACAAGCACGTGCGCATCGACATCATCACTCTGCAACTGCCCCAGAAGATCCAGCTCATCCTGCGCCTGATCACCTTCTGGCTCATCTTCGTCCCCTTTGTGGGGGCCATGCTCTGGGCCGGCACGGAATACGCGGCCAAATCCTGGATGCAGTGGGAGCACAGCTGGAGCGCCTGGAAGCCGCCGCTCTACCCTTTCAAGACCGTAATCCCGGTGTCCCTCTTCCTGCTTTTCATCCAAGGGTTCGCCAACTTCATCCGTGAATGCTACAAGCTCAAGGGGGAGGAGATATGAGTCCGGAAACCTTAGCCATCACCATGTTCTTCCTGCTGTTCGCGGCGCTGCTCCTCGGCCACCCCCTGGCATTCTCCCTGGGCGCATTGGCCGTCGTCTTCGGCGTGATCGGCTGGGGCGGGTCCATCGACGCGGTTCTGGCGCTTTTGGCCAACCGGGCCTACGGCGTCATGGAGGAGTACGTGCTCGTGGCCGTACCGCTCTTCATCTTCATGGCCCAGATCCTCGACACCACCGGCATCGCCGAGCGGCTCTTCGAGACCATGCATATCGTCATGGGCCGGATTCGCGGCGGCCTGGGGATCGCGGTCATCATCGCCTGCACCATCTTCGCGGCGACAGCCGGCGTCGTGGGCGCCACCGAGGTCTCGGTGGGCCTGCTCGCCATCCCGGCCCTGATGCGCGTCAAGTACAACATCCCGCTCATCGCCGGCTGCATCTGCGCGGGCGGCACCCTCGGCATTCTCATCCCGCCGAGCATCATGCTCGTGGTCTACGGCAGCCTCACCCAGCTTTCGGTCGGCTGGCTCTATGCCGCGGCCTTCGGTCCGGGCTTCCTGCTCTCGGGACTCTACATCCTCTACATC